>WLLM01000020.1 GCA_009700715.1 Actinomycetota bacterium | reverse complement strand
GATCGGACAGGTACCAAGCAAGGCCGCCTTGCTTCGTACCAGCGCCATCGAATCGCTTGCCTCCAACCTTGGCGTAAAAGCTGATCAAATCGAAATCACTGGTGAGGTTGGACTCGGATATTTTCTAGCCCTCGGCGGCTTTCTATCCGCAGATCAGAAACTTTTCTATGGCGCAGGAGATCGCTCTGGTGTCATTGCAACGGCTAGATCACACCTTGGAATATCAGAAATCATTCCGCTTTCTGCCGATGGAAAATTAGATTTTTCTAAGATCGCAATTTCCAAAAGATCAATTCTCTCGTTGCAACTGGCAAACGGAGAGACTGGCGCTATAAATCAGCTTCCTCAATCTCTCCCCGAAGATTTACTTATCGCAGTTGACGCTACTGCAAGTGGGAACCGCATCGCTCTTCCAAAGAATTGGAGCAGTGCGGTATTTGACTCTCGTTCCTGGGAAGGCCCGGCTGGGCTTGCCATAGTTGCCATCGCCGATGCGGCAAACTGGAAGAACCCGCTCCCCCATATCTCTGCGGTGCGCCGAACCTATGGAACATTTTCCCTCCCTTTGTTAATCGCTAGCGCTGTTGCTCTCGAGAACTTTGCGCCAGATGATGCAAATATCCGGAGTTTAACTTCCAAACTACGCACAGAAATTTTGCGAGAATTTCCGTCGGCGATCATTGCCGGCAAATTAGATCATTCAATGCCGCATCTAACTTCATTTATCTTTCCGCACTGCAATGGCGAAGAAATTCTGCGCGGATTAAGCACCCGCGGGTTATCTGTTGATTCTGGATCAGCATGTACTGCCATGAACTTGCAACCTAGCCACGTGCTCGCGGCAATGGGGCTACCAACAGATGGAAATATTCGAATTACCTTGCATGCGCAAACAACCGCAGATGAAGTGGATTTATTAATTAACGCTTTGGTAGATGAGGTTCGATCTCAGCAGCAGCGCTAGCTCCGTAAGCCTCTTTAAAGCGCGCTAAGAATTCAGCTGATGTGAAGCGGTACTCCTGTGTTCCAGTTGTTTCAATTACATAGGTTGCGATCATTGAACCAAGTTGTGCGCAACGTTCGTGGTTTAGCCCCCAAGCCAAACCGGCCACGAATCCAGATCTAAATGAATCGCCTACACCTGTTGGATCGGTCTTTGATTTCTCCTTCGGGCAAGTTACCTTGATCATTTCGCCTTGTAGCGATTCAACGCGAGCTCCCTCGGAACCGAGAGTTACTACGCGATATTTCACTTGCTCCAGAATTTCGCGATCGCTCCAGCCAGTTTTTTGAATGGCTAAGGCAAGCTCGTACTCATTTAGGAAAAGATAAGTTGCGCCAGTTATGAGCTTTTTGATTTCCTCACCGCTCATGCGGGCCATCTGCTGCGACGGGTCAGCCGCAATCGCAATACCTTCTTGGCGCGCTACTTCAGAATGTCGCAGCATCGCTTCGGGATCATCTGGAGAAATAACAATTAGATCCAACTTGCCAGTCTTTTCCATGATCGGTGCCAACTCAATGTTTCGCGCTTCTGACATCGCACCTGGGAAAAATGAAGCGATCTGATTTAACTCTGTATCTGTCGTCACCATGAAGTGAGCGGTGTGAAGCGATTTAGAAATCCAAACATGTGATGTGTCAACGCCGTGACGCTTCAACCAAGCATCGTAATCTGGCCAATCTATTCCAACTGCCGCAATCAGAATTGGGCTCAGACCAAGTGAACCCATACCGAATGCGATATTTGCAGCGCAACCACCGCGGCGGACTTCTAAGCCATCGACTAGGAAGGAGAGAGAAACCTTTTCGAGTGAACCAGCAACTAAAGAATCGGTGAACTTTCCTGAGAAAGTCATCAAGTGGTCAAGACCTACCGAACCGGCAACACCGATCTTCATTTATTCGGCGGTGTTTAGTTAAATGAATCGCCGCAGGCGCATGAACCGCCAGCATTTGGGTTATCAATTGTGAAGCCCTGCTTCTCAATTGTGTCAACGAAGTCAATTGACGCACCCATTAAATATGGATCGCTCATCTTGTCTACGACAACTTTTACAGTTCCAAATTGATGAGAGATATCGCCTTCTTGATCGCGATCATCAAAGTAGAGCTGGTAACGAAGACCTGAACAACCGCCTGGTTGTACTGCTACACGGAGATAGAGATCATCGCGTCCTTCTTGAGCCAGTAGCGCGGCAACCTTGGCTGCTGCAACATCTGTAAGGACGATCGGGCCAGTAGATGCTGGCGCTTCGGTTGTTGTGTTTGATGTCTCTGTAGTCATGGGTAAAGACTACCCGCCGCACTCGGTCGATGCGACAGCAACGCTAAATATGCGCGAGAATGTGTCCATGTCCACACCAGTCCGTTCGACCGTGCTGACCGACCTGCTTTTACTTGGCCAGGGTCGAGATCTCGCCTCCGAACGAGGCGTCTCATGCACTGGCGAACTTCCTGCAGCAAGTGATCCAGATTTAATCGCACGAGCTCGCGCTGCTCGCGCCACCCTTGGTGATCGCGCACTTGTACTTGGCCATCATTACCAAAGAGATGAAGTCATCGAGTTCGCCGATGTAACTGGTGATTCATTCAAATTGGCGCAGGCAGCTGCCGCGCAATCAAGTGCCGAATACATAATCTTCTGCGGAGTTCACTTCATGGCCGAAAGCGCAGACATACTTACCTCAAATAACCAAAAAGTGATTCTCCCCGATCTTGCCGCAGGCTGTTCAATGGCCGATATGGCAACTGCTAACCAAGTTGCACAGTGCTGGAAAGAGTTAGGTGAAGTCGGCGTTGCCGATGTAACTATTCCGGTCACGTATATGAATTCATCTGCGGCGATAAAAAGTTTTACAGGCGAACACGGTGGAACTATCTGCACTTCTTCAAATGCAAAGAAGACGATGGAATGGGCACTTTCTAAAGGCGAGAAAATTCTCTTTTTGCCCGATCAGCATCTCGGAAGAAATACTGCCGTGCTCTCCTTAGGGCTAACTCTTGAAGATTGTGTTCTTTGGAATCCTTGGAAGCCAATGGGTGGTCTAACGCCTGCTGAAATTAAAGCAGCGAAGATCATTCTCTGGCGCGGACATTGTTCAGTTCACGGTCGCTTCTCTCTCGAATCAGTTAACCAGGTCCGCAAAGAGGTTCCCGGAATAAAGGTTTTAGTGCACCCCGAATGTCAGCACGAAGTCGTCTCAGCTGCTGATGTCGTCGGTAGCACCGAAATGATTATCAAGACTGTAGAAAACTCTCCGGCTGGCAGCGCCTGGGCAATTGGTACAGAACTGAATTTGGTTTCCCGCCTTGCAAAATCTCACCCTGACAAGAAGATTGTTTTTCTCGATAAAACCGTTTGCTACTGCTCAACTATGAATCGCATCGATCTCCCCCACCTCGTTTGGGCGATGGAGTCACTTGTCGAAGGTCATGTTGTTAATCAGATCAGCGTCGCTCCCGAAGTTGCGAAATTCTCTAAACTCGCACTTGAGCAGATGCTCGCCCTATAGTTTGCTCATGACTTCTACATCTGAAAATAACCAGAAAAAGGGCCGCCCTACTCCAAAGCGTAAGGAAGCGCAGGCAGCGACCAAGATTTCATCGCTAGCTCCTGCATCTAGCAAAGCTGAGAAGAAGCGTGCCAAGGAAGCAGCGCGCGCAGCTCGAATTAGCCAACGTGCGGCATATCTTCGTGGAGATGAAAGCGCTCTCCCAGTTCGCGATCGCGGACCAGAAAAGAAATTTGTACGAAACTACATTGATGCGCGTCGCTCAATTGGCGAGTATTTCTTGCCAGTTATCGGCTTCGTCTTGGTTCTATCGCTGATTCCAATCGGCGCATTTGCTGTTGCCGGAATCGTCATCATGTACAGCGTTCTACTTTTCTCTGTGGTGGATGGGTTCTTCTTATCCCGCAAGATCAAGGCTGAAGTCGCGAAGCGTTTTCCAGATAAGAGCACCAAAGGTCTGGGACTTTATGGTTGGCTCCGATCAACTCAGATGCGCCGCATGCGCGCACCTAAGCCACAAGTATCTGCCGGAGAAAAGTTCTAGTTTAAAACTTTAAGCGCGTGGGTTAGGGCTCTTCGTCTCTTTTGGATCAGTAGTCGGGATATTTCCCAGAGCCTTATCAATGGCATGCATGACATCTAGCGATAATTTAACGCCAGATGCTTTTACATTCTCTTTTACTTGTGATGGCTTTGTAGCGCCCATGATTGCGCTGGAAACATTTGAGTTCTGCAATACCCAGGCGATCGCCAATTGACCCATAGTTAGGTCAACCTCTTTTGCAATCGGCGCTAAGTTTTGTACAGCGCTTAGAACATCATCGCGCATCCATCGAGAAATCATTCCGGCGCCAGATTTTTTATCCGTGGCGCGTGAACCTGCTGGCGGTTTCTTGCCAGGTAGGTACTTACCCGTTAGAACGCCTTGTGCCATTGGTGACCAGACGATCTGTCCGATGCCTTCTCGCTTACTTAGTGGGACAACTTCACTTTCAATTACGCGCCATAGCGCCGAATATTGCGGCTGGCTGGAAACAAATCGGTTATAGCCTTTGGCATCTTGAATGCGAAGCGCATCACCAATCTGCTTAGCGTTCCATTCGGAGAAACCGATGTAGTGAACTTTTCCGGCGCGAATCAAATCGTCGAAAGCGCTAAGTGATTCTTCGAGCGGAGTCTCATAATCAAATCTATGCATTTGATACAAATCGATGTGATCGGTATTTAAGCGCTTAAGTGATGCGTTACAAGATTCGATGATGTGCTTGCGTGAGAGCCCACGATCGTTCTTGCCAGAGCCCGTTGGCCAGTAGACTTTTGTAAATAGTTCGTAAGACTCGCGTTTGATTCCTTTAAGCGCGCGTCCTAGAACTGTTTCAGCTTTGGTTGCTGCATAAACATCTGCAGTATCAAAGGTGGTGATTCCTAGATCAAATGCCGTACGAACACATTTCACTGCGGCATCTGCTTCTACTTGCGAACCGTGTGTGATCCAATTTCCGTAAGAAATCTCTGAGACATACATACCTGAACTGCCGAGGCGACGATATTCCATGGGCGAAACCATACCCCCCGATCGCACCGAGCGTGGTGGATTGCATCAAGGGCAAACCTATGGTTCTCTTCGCAGGTAGAAAAACTAAATAGCAATAACTTTCTCTTGGGGGGAAGTCGGTGAAAATCCGACGCTGACCCGCAACCGTAAGAGTTCACTTGCCGGTAAGGCAGTAGAACTTAAGTCGGATTACCTCACCAGAAAGCGTTTTAGACCAACACCCGCCGAGGTTTGCGGGGCGTAGTCCCAAGAAAAGTGCTTTCAGCTTTTATTGCGCTACCCCGTGAGGCTCTGATTTCTAGAGAGGCTCCAAAGTAAATGTTTAAAGTTAAATCACCAGCGAAGTTCACTCGTACAGTTCTTATTTTAATAATTGGCTGTGCGCAATTTGCACCAATCACTTCTGCCAATGCAGCCGACAAAGGTTGGCGATATTGGGGTTACTACCAAGCGGCACCTGGTGCAACTAAGTGGACCGCAGCTATGACTGGTCCAACGGTAGATATCGCAGATGGCGCAGTTGAAGGTTGGTCATTTGTATTTAGTAGCGATGACATCCCATCAACTCCCCCAAGAGTAAAACCAAGTTTTGCTTCAATCTGCGCAAAGACCAAGGCAGATAAAGACACTAAACGCATTGGCCTTGTAATTGATTTCGGTACCAAGGCTTACGCACCAAAAGGTGAGAAGGTTCAAAAGACTCTAATTACCTGCGTGACGACAGCAAAGACATCACAAGGAATCGATGTTCTGGGTATGGCTCTTAAGGTTCGCGCCGCGAAGAGCGGTCTAATCTGCGGCCTGAATGGTTATCCAGCCAAAGAATGTGGCGTTGAGATCCCAACCCCAGCAGCGCTAAAGAAATAGAAGAACTCCTAAATTGAAATCGCTGCACCCGCTTACTTGGTGGCTATGGAGTATCGCCATTATCGTCACGGTTATTCGTGTTGATAGCGCCGTTTACTCTTGCTTAGTTATCGTGGTTGCAGCGATTCTGGTTTCACGTTTAGCGGGTGACTTTCCTTGGTCAAAGAGTTTCTGGTTCTCACTTCGTCTCGGGCTTTTCATCTTGATTATTAGAGCAATTACCGGCGTCCTTATAGGCGTTCCTATTCCGGGAAATAAAATTGCCGAAGTTCCGATTCTTCCGCTTCCCAGCTGGATGGCGGGGATTCGCATTGGTGGAGTAATTACCCAGGAGCGATTAATGGCATCACTTCACGAGGGATTGGTTATCGCATCCGTAATCGCGCTCTTCGGGGCAGCGGTTTCACTTACGAGTCCACACAAAATGTTACGAGTGCTTCCTGTCATGATTTATGAGTTTGGGATTGCTCTAGTGATCGCAACATCATCACTTCCCCAACTGGTAGCAAGTTATTCACGAATTAAACGAGCGCGAATTTTACGAGGAGATGAACGGCCAAAATTTAGAACGATCGCACTGCCGTTACTCGAAGAAGCTCTCTCGAAATCACTTGATTTGGCTGCGGCCATGGATTCAAGAGGTTACGGAGTAATGCGTTCTAGAAGTAGATACCGCCCTATTCCCTGGCGCTTAACCGATTCCACGATTTTTGCGGGTGGGCTTATTTGGTTGGCAACAATTTGGACAGTTACCTCATGATCAAATTCTCAAACGTTTCTCTTGTATATCCAACATCGACAAAGACTGTCTTGGAAGGCTTAACTTTTTCGATTGAAGAAGGCGAGATGGTTCTAGTTATTGGTTCCACCGGGACTGGAAAGTCTTCACTTCTTCGGTTAATAAACGGCCTAGTGCCCCACCACACTGGAGGAATACTCGCCGGCGATGTAATTGTCGACGGCATATCTACGCAACTTGTTCGCCCAGGTGAGTTAGCGCATCTCATCGGCATCGTCGGCCAAAATCCAAGTACTGGATTTGTGACGGATACCGTTGAAGAAGAACTTGTTTTTGGCATGGAATCTCTAAATGTGGCGCCAGATGTAATGCGCAAACGCGTTGAGGAGATTCTTGACCTCTTAGCTCTAGCCCCTTTACGCAACCGAGCGATTTCAACCTTAAGCGGCGGGGAACAGCAACGTCTTGCGATAGGTAGCGCTTTAGTTATGCATCCAAAGATTTTGGTTCTTGATGAACCCACCAGCGCGCTAGATCCAATTGCGGCAGAGGAAGTACTTTCAATAATTCATCGATTGGTTCATGACTTGAGTTTGACTGTAATAATTGCTGAGCACCGCCTCGAGCGCGTCATTGGTTTTGCTGATCGCATTATTCATATCTCAGGAGATGGCCAGACCGTAATTGATGTACCGGAAAATATCTTAAGAAAATCAGATATCGCTCCCCCTATTGTTCATCTCGCTCGCGCACTCGAGCTCGATCAGGTTGGCTTGAACGTCAGAGATGTTCGACGCATGACTGAGGCGGTACGTAAGGAAGGCAATGACCTTCCAAAGATAGTTAAGAAAAGTACGCCAACTACGATCTCAATTTCGGGCGTTGGTATTTCATATGGAGCACATATCGCGCTTAAAGAGGTATCAACTACGGTTTTTGAAGGCGAGATAGTGGCGCTGATGGGTCGAAACGGTGCTGGAAAGAGCTCGCTATTGCAATCAATCGTTGGTTTACAGGAGCTCAACCATGGCGCTGTGACTATTTTTGATATGGATCCAAAAAATCTAAAAGGTAAAGAGCGCAGAACAACAGTTGGATATATTCCACAAGAACCTGGCGATCTCTTATACGCGCAGAGCGTTGCGCAAGAGTGTGCGCAGGCCGATAAAGATAATCAAATATCAAGCGGAGAAACTTTTAATTTACTTAAGACTCTAGTGCCATCAATCTCCGAGAAAACTCATCCCCGAGATCTTTCCGAGGGTCAGCGCTTGGCGCTTGCTCTAGCGGTTGTTTTATCAGCCAAACCGCGCGCTCTAATCCTGGATGAACCAACCCGAGGACTCGACTACCAATCCAAATCATTGTTGATTCAAATTCTCAAAGATTTTGCAAACCAGCAAGGTAAGTCTGTGATCATCGCAACCCATGATGTTGAGTTAGTTGCCGAACTTGCCGATCGAGTTATTTTCTTATCCGAAGGCGAAATAGTCGCCGATGGCCCGACGCTCGATATTTTGCTTGCCTCACCCGCATTTGCGCCACAGGTTTCTAAAGTCATGTCACCGCGCCGCTGGTTGACGGTAAAAGATGTTTTAGATGGGTTCGAGAAGAACGTGGATAAGTAATGTCTTACCTAACCAGCGATATTTATCGGTTTAGCTTTAGATCAAAGATCGCGCTTGGTCTGGTCTCGATATTTGCCCTTGCAGGATTTACTTGGCCATTCTTTGCGCCATCTCAATCAATTGCCCATTTGGCACAATACTTTTTCTGGGCGGCAATTCCTGCTGCGGCATTCCTTCTGATAGCCCAGTTAAGTGATTCCGGGTTGGATGCAAAATCGGTAGCGCTGCTAGGAACTCTTGCCGCACTTCTAGCCGCACTTCGCCCTCTTGGCGCCGGCGCTGTAGGCATCGAACCGATGTGGTTTCTGCTAATTCTTGCAGCCCGAGTCTTCGGTTCAGCTTTCGGTTTTTTGCTTGGCTTTTTGGGAATGCTTACTTCAGCCTTGCTAACTGGCGGTTTTGGTCCATGGCTTGCCTACCAACTTTTCGCCGCAGCCCTCGTTGGTCTCTTCGCTGGTTCATTTTTAAAGAAGGTGCGCGGTCGGTTAGAAATATTAATTCTGGTCGCTACCGCGATCGCGTCATCGCTGATCTTCGGAGTTCTTATGGATTTACAGTTCTGGCCCTGGGCCTTAGGGGCTGATACGCAGCTTTCATATCAAGCAGGCGCAGCGCTTACCGAGAATTTTCAAAGGTTTATCACTTTTCACTTCTTATCATCAATGGCTTGGGACATTCCGCGGGCGGTCCTGACATCGACACTAATCGTAATTACTGGTCCTGCAGTCTTATCCGCACTTCGCCGCACTCAACTCAAGGCGTCATTTCTAACGCCCGTTGAATTTATCGAACGTTCGAAGTAACTAAAGGAATTTTTGTAATAATCGCAGCGCTGTCGCGACCGCGCACATCAACGACCAACTCATCTCCGATTTTATATTCGGGGTTAATCAACGCCAGCGCAATTCCCCTTTTGAGCGTCGGTGAAAAAGTTCCGCTGGTAACTTCACCGACGATTTCACCTTGCGTATTTTTAACTTGCATTCCAGCGCGAGGAATTCCGCGATCCTGGCTTACTAACGCGCGTAATCTCGTGTGATTGCCAGCCTCGCGTTGCTTCGTCAACGCATCGGAACCGCTAAATGAAGGCTTCTCCCAGCCAATCGCCCATGCCGCAGATGCTTGAACCGGAGTAATTTCAAGGGTTAATTCATGGCCATGTAATGGGTATCCCATTTCAGTTCGCAATGTATCGCGTGCGCCAAGACCGCAAACTAGCCCCTCGAATGGAGAGATTGCTTGTACTAGAGCATCCCAAACCGCTGGCGCATCTTCCCAACTAGGCAAAATTTCATATCCGTGTTCGCCTGTGTATCCGGTTCGGCAGAGTATTGCGGAGTGTCCAGAAATTTCTACATGTTCAAAGGCCATGTAATCCATCGCCGGGTTTAACCCGAGAGATTCAATCACCGCTTTTGACATTGGGCCTTGTACTGCCAGAACCCCATATTTTTCGTGGAGATTGGTGATTGTGATCTGTGCTGGCGCGGACTCCAAAAG
>WLLM01000002.1 GCA_009700715.1 Actinomycetota bacterium | reverse complement strand
TCGCCTATGCACTTGCTGGCACCATGAACCATGACTTTGAAAAAGACTCACTTGGCACCGATAAAGATGGCAAGGAAGTACTGCTTTCTGAGATCTGGCCAAGCGCGAAAGAGATTCAAGATGTAATTGATTCATCGATTTCATCTGAAATGTTTAAGAAAGATTATGCAACCGTCTTTGATGGCGATCACCGTTGGAAGTCACTAGATACTCCAACTGGAAAGACCTTTGAATGGGATGCGCAATCAACCTATGTTCGCAAACCTCCATATTTCGATGGCATGCCATCACAGCCAAAACCAGTGACCGACATTGCTAGTGCGCGAGTTCTAGCAATTCTGGGTGATTCTGTAACCACAGATCACATTTCTCCTGCAGGAAATATCAAGGCTGATTCACCAGCGGGTAAATATCTTGAAGCTCACGGCGTTGCTCGTGCGGACTTCAACTCGTACGGCTCACGTCGCGGTAACCACGAAGTAATGATCCGCGGTACTTTTGCAAATATTCGATTGAAGAATATGTTGTTAGATGGCGTGGAAGGTGGATTCACTCGCAACTTCCTCGACAATGGAGCGCAATCAACTATTTACGATGCATCCGTTGCCTACCAAGCAGCCGGTATTCCGTTGGTAATCTTGGCTGGTAAAGAATATGGATCAGGATCTTCACGCGACTGGGCAGCGAAGGGAACCGCGCTGCTTGGTGTACGTGCAGTGATTGCCGAGAGCTTCGAACGTATTCACCGCTCTAACTTAATTGGCATGGGAGTTCTTCCATTGCAATTTAAGGATGGCGAAAACGCGCAGAGCCTGGGACTTAAGGGCGATGAAACATTTGCTATCTCTGGAATCACCGAACTAAACGGTGGAGGAATTCCGAAAGAGGTAACTGTGACAGCGGGGGATAAGACATTTACCGCCAAGGTGCGAATCGATACACCTGGTGAAGGTGATTATTATCGCCATGGCGGAATCATGCAGTATGTACTACGTCAGCTACTTCAGTAGTGGCGCATAAACTTGGTTCTCTGCTCGCATAAATATCGCGTAACCCCAGCGCCTTAACTAGACTAAGCACGTGCTCGAGTCGATTAAAGGTCCCGCAGATATTAAGGCGATGGATCGCGCCCAACTTGAAAAGTTGAGCGAAGAGATTCGTCAATTCTTAATTGAAAAGGTCTCTAAGACTGGTGGACACCTTGGTCCCAACTTGGGCGTCGTCGAATTAACTCTGGCTATCCATCGCGCCTTTGATTCACCGCGCGATGTGGTGCTCTTTGATACAGGCCATCAGTCGTATGTACATAAAATTATTACTGGTCGCGCCGCAGATTTTGACGGGCTTCGCCAACGCGGAGGAATAGCTGGGTATCCAAACCGTGCCGAAAGCGAACACGATGTAATTGAAAATTCTCATGCTTCCACCGCGCTTTCTTGGGGCGATGGGATTTCCTATGGCTTCTCTCGCACCGGACAAAGCGATCGTCACGTTGTTGTAGTTGTCGGCGATGGCGCGCTAACTGGGGGAATGTCTTGGGAGGCGTTAAATAATATCGCTGCTACCGAAGAACGAAATCTGGTAATCGTTGTAAACGATAACGAACGTTCATATTCGCCAACCATCGGCGGCTTGGCAACTTATCTTTCAACGCTTCGAGTTACCCGCGGATATGAAAGATTTTTAGACTGGGGTAAAGAGTTTCTGCAGAAGACACCCGTGGTCGGTTCGCCCATTTATGAGACTCTGCACGGAATGAAGAAGGGCATCAAAGATATCGTCGCCCCACAAGGTATGTTTGAAGATCTCGGACTTAAGTACATGGGGCCAATCGATGGCCACGACATTGCTGCGCTAGAAAAAGCTTTAACAAAAGCGAAAGAGTTCGGCGCACCTGTACTGGTTCATGCAATTACCGAAAAGGGTAGAGGGCACCAACCTGCGGTCGCTGATGAAGCGGAAAAATTCCACGCCGTTGGAATTGTTGATCCGGCTACCGGCGCACCACTTGCTAAGAGCGTTACTAGCTGGACAAAGGTGTTCTCGGAAGAACTCCTCGCCCTTGGTCGCGAACGTAACGATATCGTCGCAATTACCGCCGCGATGCTTGGGCCAACTGGTCTAGATAAATTTGAGAAAGAATTTCCAGAACGAACCATTGATGTTGGCATCGCCGAGCAACATGCAGTAACCAGCGCTGCAGGCATGGCTTTTGCGGGCCTTCATCCAGTTGTCGCTGTCTACTCCACATTTTTAAATCGCGCCTTTGATCAACTGCTTCTAGATGTGGCACTTCATAAGGCCGGCGTGACCTTTGTACTAGATCGCGCAGGTATAACTGGCGACGATGGGCCTTCACATAACGGCATCTGGGATTTAGCCCTGACCGGAATAGTTCCAACTCTTCATGTTGGCGCACCACGAGATGAAACTCGATTACGCGAAATTTTACGCGAAGCAGTTGCTATATCTAACGCGCCGTCACTCTTACGTTTTCCAAAAGGTGCGGTTCAAAGCGATATTCCAGCTTTCGAACGCCGAGATGGCATAGATGTTTTATATCGTGGCGAAAGTGCAGATGTGCTTTTGGTTAGCATCGGAGCGATGGCAGCGATTGCAGTCGAAGCGGCTTCAATGGCTTACCGCGAAGGCGTTGGAGTAACCGTTATAGATCCACGTTGGGTTAAACCACTACCAACTTCTCTGGTAACAATGGCGCAGAGATATAAGAGCGTGGTTGTTCTTGAAGATGGAATTAAGCACGGCGGTATCGCTAGTTCAATCTCTGAAATGTTCCGCGAAGCAGGCTTAGCTACGCCGATTCATTCGATTGGTGTGCCGCTGGAATTCATCGAACATTCCAAGCGAGCTGAGATCATGAGTGATCTAGGAATTACTGCGCAGAACATTTCACGAAGCATCGTGGAATGGAACAGCGTCAGCTCAGATTCGACTATGGCAGAGATGCAATACCCGGCGCATGAAAACGTTGACCGCAAACCGCTTCGCTAATTCCTTCGCGATCTAAGTAAGGCAAGATTCCGCCGAGATGCATCGGCCATCCTGAACCCATCAACATACAGAGATCAATCTCTGCCGCCGACGAAATAACTCCTTCATCAAGCATCATGCGCGCCTCCGTTGCCAGCGCATTTAAAGCGCGTTCGCGAACTTGTTCAGCGGTAGATGGCTTATCGCCTTGCTTGATTAAGGCAACTGCATCAGGGTTGGCACTTACTTTTCCATCGGCGCCTTTGATGTAGAAGTTGCGAACTTTGCTGGCGACCATGGCCTGCATTGTTGGTGAAATGCGATAGCGCGGACCTAAGTTTTCGTGCAAGGTTTCAGAAACGTGCAGCGCGACGCCGGGACCAACTAGGTCAAGCAGTTCAAATGGCGACATTGGGAAACCGATGCTGCGCATTGCATTGTCGGCAACTTCTGGAGAAGTTCCTTCATCAACTGCATCGGTTACTTCACCCATAAAGCGAGTAAGCAGACGATTAACTACGAATCCTGGAGCATCTTTACAGATGATCATGGTTTTCTTAAGTTCTTTACCAATACTAACCGCGGTAGCTGTTGTTGCATCATCGGTCTTGGATGTGCGAGCAACCTCCAGCAAAGGCATAACCGCAACTGGATTGAAGAAGTGGAAGCCAATTACGCGCTCGGGATTTTTCAACCCTTCAGTCATACGTTCAACCGAAAGTGAAGAAGTATTTGTAGCAAGCACGCATTCAGGGGAGACGATGGTTTCTAGCTTCTTAAAGAGCTCTTGCTTAAGAGAAAGCTCTTCAAAGATTGCTTCGATAATGAAGTCACAACCTGCAAAAGTATTTTGATCTGCAGAACCGCTTATCAGTAGCGAGAGGCGGCGAGCAGATTCTTCGCTCATACGCTTCTTTTCAACTAACTTAGCTAATTCGTTTTTGACCCAAGCAACGCCCTTATCGGCGCGCTCTTGGTCGATATCAGTCATGACAACTGGACATTTAAGGTTGCGCAGCAGAAGAAGAGCTAGTTGTGAGGCCATAAGCCCAGCACCAACTACGCCAACCTTTGTTACTTTGCGACCAAGTGCAGGTTTAGGAGCTCCCTCAACTTTCTTGCGCTTCTTTTGAATCAAATTAAATGCATATAAAGAAGCGCGAAGTGGATCTGACATCGTTAGATCAGCAAGTGCCTGATCTTCGGCATCGAATCCGGCGCCGCGAGTATTGGTTCTTGCGGCAGCGATAAGTTCGAGGGCACGCATTGGAGATGCGATTTCTGCACCACCATATTTTTTAAGCGCAGCCGCTTTACCGGTTGCTAACGCCGATTCCCATGCAGGATCAGCTGAATAATCTTTGCGTTCAACTCTCGTTGCTCCACTTAAGACCTTGGCGGCAAATGAAACAGAGCGCTCAAGGAAATCTGCTGGCTCATATACGGCATCGACAACTCCAAGTGAGAGCGCATCTTTGGCCTTCATCATGGTGTTGTTATTTAGGGCGTTTAACATAATTACTTGAACCGCGCGTTCTGGTCCGATTAGCTTCGGCAGAATTGTTGCGCCACCCCAACCTGGAACCAACCCAAGAAATACTTCAGGCAGGGCGGTGAAAGCAGTAGATGCAAGGGTGCGGTAGTTGCAGTGCAGACCAACTTCGAGCCCACCGCCAAGTGCTAAACCATTTATAAATGCAAAAGTGGGAATTGCGCATTCATCTAAGCGACGGAAAACATCGTGTCCGAGTTTGCCGATAGCAAGTGATTGCGAACGCTCTGATAGAAATGATAAGGCTGATAAATCAGCGCCGGCGGCGAAGATAAATGGCTTTCCGGTAACCGCAATCGCGGCAGGGGAGCGTCCAATGGCATCAGTGATCGCGGCATCTAGCGCCATAAGTGATTTTGCGCCAAAGGTATTTGGACGCGTGTGATCAAGGCCGTTATCTAAAGTGATTAAGGCAAGTGAACCGCTGAAACCAAATGGAGTTAGGTCGACATCGCGAACTAAAGCGTTTGTTATAACTTCTTCTGGCGCACCTTCAGGTAATTTAATTTCTGTAGTCATTACTTTGCTCCGCCTGAAAAGTGTGGGTTCTCCCAGATGACGGTTCCGCCCATACCAAGACCGATGCACATAGTTGTTAAGCCATAACGCACTTCTGGGTGCTCTTCAAAGGCACGCGCTAAATTAAGCGCTAAACGAATTCCAGATGAAGCAAGCGGATGCCCAACGGCAATTGCGCCACCGTATGGATTTACGCGTGGATCATCATCGGCGATACCGAAGTGATCAAGAAAAGCGATTACTTGAACCGCAAATGCTTCGTTAACTTCGAAGGCTCCGATATCAGATATCGATAGACCTGCCTTTGCTAAAGCTTTAATAGTTGAAGGAACTGGCCCGTAGCCCATTACTTCTGGTTCTACGCCGGCAAAGGCATAAGAAACTAACTTCGCTTTAACTGTTAACCCAAGCTCATTTGCTTTATCTTCGCTAGCAAGAAGCGCTGCTGTTGCTCCATCATTTAACCCAGATGAGTTTCCGGGAGTTACACGTCCTGCTGGACGGAATGGAGTCTTAAGAGTTGCAAGGCCTTCCATCGTTGTTGTTGGACGTGGCGGTTCATCAACTGTTGCAATACCCCAACCCATTTCTGGGATACGTGATGCTGTAGGAATTAAATCGCGTTGAATTTTTCCAGCTGCGTAGGCAGCCGCTGTCTTCATCTGCGAGTTGTATGCGTAACGATCGGCGCGCTCTTTCGTTAGCTGCGGGAAGCGATCGTGCAGTCGTTCGGCAGTTGCTCCCATAGCGAGCGCATCTTGTTCAACAATTCGTTCTGCCAGAAATCTTGGATTGGGATCAATACCTTCTCCAATTGGGTGATTACCCATATGTTCTACGCCACCAGCAATTGCAATATCGATTGATCCAATGGCAATTGCTCCCGCCAAAGATGTCATCGCTGTCATCGCACCTGCGCACCAGCGATCAACTGAATATCCCGGGACGGTATTTGGTAGCCCTGCTAAAAGTGATGCGCTACGTCCTAAGTTCATTCCTTGATCGCCGGTCTGTGTTGCTGCAGCGATAGCTACATCTTCGATCGCATCCGGTGAAACTTTTGGATTGCGCTCGAGTAGGCCACGCATCGCGCGAACCATCAGATCATCGGCGCGAGTACCGGAGTACATGCTGCCGGCCTTTCCAAATGGGGTACGAACAGCATCAACTAGAACAACGGTGCGAGACATGTAAGGACAACTTTCTCTCTGCGCCCTGATTGCGGGCTTATGGAGAAAGGTTACTCGCCAGTAGGCAAAAGTGGAACAGGCGAGCGATTACGCCTTAACTGGCTCAGCAGCGGCAACTACCGGCTTGGCCTTTGCAAGATATGGGACAAGCACGGCTACGAGATAGCCGGCCCAGGCGATAAATTGAATAAAGGAGGTCGTTGTATCAAAGCCGACCGTTCCGCCAAGGAGTGAACCAAGGATTGATTCTTTAGCGATCCATGGGGTTACATCCCAAAGGAAATTATCGGCGCCGGGAATCCAGCCCAGTTCTTGGAATTCGTGGATTCCGTAGGAGAGAACTCCGGCGGCAACAATAATTAGCGCAACGCCAGTGATGGTGAAGAATTTAGAGAGATTGAGTTTTACAGAACGGTTGTAGATCAAGTAACCAAGAACAACGGCAAGTGCTAAACCAAGTATTAACCCGATTGTTGCAGTTGATGCAGCGCCAACAGTTTTAAAGTTGGTATAGATGAAGAGCGCGGTTTCTAAACCTTCGCGAGCAACTGCGAAAAAAGCCACTAAAGCAAGGCTTACAGGGCCTCCGGTAAGTGCGCTATCAACTTTTCCATGAAGTTCGTTTCGGAGAGAGCGTGCAGTTCGCTTCATCCAAAAGACCATCCAAGTAACAAGACCTACTGCAATAAATGAAGTTGTTCCGGCAAAGAGTTCTTCACCGCGATCGGTTAGCTCAGCAGATGTAAATGAGAGAACCGCGCCAAGGGCCAAGCTTGCTGCAATCGCAACGCCAACACCGGTCCAGAGCGGCTTTAGGAGATGGCGGCGATCAGTGCGAACGATGTAGGCAACAAGAATTCCGACGATTAGTGCGGCTTCGAGGCCTTCGCGCAAGGCGATAATGAAGGTGCTGAGCATGGGCTAAATCTAGAACTGCCTCATGAATTACGCAACTTAAATGTTGCGTAATTCCTCACACCTCTGAAGGCTCTGCCGGCTCGGTCTCAGGGATCTCAAGCGGTTCAGTCTCAAGCAGCGCCGCTTCCAGGATTGGTCCGACGATCTCAATCTGCCATGGGCGCGCCCCTAGAGCCGCTAAGGCGGGCGCTACGCCTGATTTAGGCGCGCTCCAACAGATCCTTCGCACATATTCAGGGGTAATTAGGTTCTCGAAGGGGATAACCAGCTCATTGGCCTTGGCCTGAATATTGGCTTTGGCGTGGGTAAGTGGAGCGTATTTCTGCGGAAAGCGCTCGCGCCAGATCTTTAACGGTGGCAGGGCATCGCTATCGGTGCGAACCGGCGGCCATTGTGATTCTGGCAAGGCCAGAGCATCGGTAATTGCGCTGATCCAAGTCGCAGAATTTTCCATCCAACGCGCTCGCAAACCAAGGGGGCGTAAAACTTTTTCCAACGCCTTCTTATTCGCAATCGGTTTTTCGACCGATTTCGTTGCAATCTCAACGATCGCCGCATCGGAAAGTAAACGTCCTTGCGCAATATCAACTTCCTGCGCAATCTCGGCGCGCACTGTCCAGAGCGCTCGCACTACTGCCAATTGGTCGCGCTTTTTTATCTTATGCATCCCGGAAGTGCGACGCCACGGATCTACACGCGGTGGGGGAGCCGGTGCGTTAAGAATTGATTGAAACTCTTCTAACGCCCATTTCAACTTCTTCGAATTCTCCAGAATTGAGTACATCTGATTGCGAAGTTCAATAAGTAGCTCGACATCAAGGGCGGCGTAATTCAACCAATCCTGCGGCAAAGGGCGCTGTGACCAGTCGACAGCAGAGTGTTCTTTGGCGAGTGAAACCTCCATAAGCGATTCAAGGAGTGGACCTAATCCAACGCGTGGCAGACCAGCAATTCTTCCACCGAGTTCGGTATCAAAGAGTTTTATTGGATTTATACCAACTTCGCGCAGGCAAGGTAGATCTTGAGTACTTGCATGCAGAATTACTTCATCGCTTTGTAAAAGGCTATTTAGCTCTTGAAAATATTTATGGTTGGGGCCGAAAGGAATCGGATCAATTAAGTGCAGTCCGCCACCTTCGCGTTTAATTTGAATTAAGTAAGCGCGGGCGCTGTATTTGTAGCCCGAGGCTCTTTCGGCATCGACGGCAAAGGGACCATGGCCGGCGGAGAGTTGTGCAAGTGCGGCTTCAAATCTTTGGTCGTTATCTACAACGAGTGGAATTCCATTTGCCGGCGCAAGGAGCGGAACGGCGCTTGAAACCTTTTCAGTGCTTTCTGCTGAATCAGAAGTATCTTCAACCATAAAGTTAGATTTATACGCGACGACGAGCGGCAGAAATTGGCGCTACGCCCTCGACTATTGGGGCAAGTCCGGCAACTTCACCGAGCAGATTGCACCAAGCCTCAATATGGCGAATCATCTCGGTGCTCTCTTTAATTATTGGACTCCATGATGCACGAATTTCAATCTCAGATTGGTCGTTGCGGGGAGATAGTTTTCCGAATGAGGCGCTAGAAACGCGAGTGACAGTTCCGCTAGGTGCGTTAAATTCGCAACCGCCAGCAGAAAGTGAATCTAATAACCATGACCAACCAACTTCGGGAAGTAGCGGATCATCTTGCATTGCTTCATCAACATCTGCGCTTAGGAAAGTTACACAGCGAAATTCGCCTTCCCAAGTATCTTGGCCGCCTGGCTCATGGAGTAATACAAATCGACCCGATGCAATCTCATCTTCATCATCGCCAAGAAGTCCATTTGAAACATCGGCGGTGAAAGCAAAAGAGTAAGTTGCCAATTTTTGAGGAGCAGGAACTTCTTCCAAGATGATTTCTGCGCGCGGTGTTGCGGTGCGCAGGTGTTCAATCATTCGATTAAATTGGTTTAGATCCACTGCTTAATTCTAAAGATCGCCGCCACTTTTAAGTGGGAGGCAGGGCGCAGGGATCTGACTTCAGATGTGTACTCTTTCTCTTTATGGCTACGATTCTTGCGCTTTTATCCAGCGCCCTTTGGGGTACTGCGGATTACCACGGCGGAAAGTTAAGCAAGAAACATCCTGCGATTGCCGTTTTAGGTGTTACGCAGGCAATCGGTCTCTTATTTGGTATCGGTTTGGCGATTGTGTCAGGTGACTATTCGGCAGAGGCTTTTGGTTCTGATGGATATTTTCTTCCGGGTGCGATGGCAGGTGTTCTCGGTTATTTAGGATTGATTTGTTTATATGCCGGACTATCAACCGGTCGCATGGGTGTTGTATCTCCAATTAGTGGATTGAGTGCGTTGATACCTGTTGGCTACGCCTTCTACTTTAAAGGTGATCGGCTCTCAGTAATTTTGAGTATTGGTGCAGCCCTTGCGGTAGTTGGAGCTTTCTTAGCAAGTGGACCAGAAATTTCACAAGGCCTACCAATTAAACCTTTACTTTTGGCACTTGGCGCCGCAGGCGGTTTTGGTACGGCGCTAACTTTTATGGCGATTGGTTCGCAAGGTAGTGCGCTAATGACCATGGTGATGATGCGCGCAACTACGTTTTTTGTTTCGCTGGGAATTTTGGCAAGATACAAAACATTTGGTGGGCTCAGCTTTAAACAGAGTCCAGTTCTTATTTTTATCGGTGTCGCTGACTTCTTAGCGAACTTACTTTTAGGAGTTGCCACTACCAAGGGCAATCTCACTTTGGCGATGGTGCTTGGCGCGCTCTACCCAATCTTTACAGCTTTGCTTGCCTATCAATTTCTACACGAGCGGTTACATAAAGTGCAGTACATCGGAGTTGCCGCTGCCGTTGCCGGCGTTGCAATTATTTCAGCGTTTTAGCTTCGATAAATTGGGTATCTTCAAACTCTCTTACTTTGATCTCGGAAAAATTTGCTAGTAATTCTTGATAGTCAATCTTTTCATCGCCCCCGGTATGCGGAGTAACGCTTAAGAAGATTCCATCTAAAACACGGGCGCTGATTAGCTCGAGAATAATGCTCGCACCGGCCTCAACTAAAACGTTACTTCCAAATTTCTTAATTCCACGCTCTAACGCTTCCAGCGGGGAAGAGTTCCACCAGTATGCATTTCGATTGTCGGCTAGTGAGTTAATCATCGAACGAGAAGCGATCACCACCGGCACGGGGGTGCGGTGGTAAGGCTCGCAGCGTGCAGTCTGGCCACCGATCAATATGAAATCGACCTCTCGTCTGCGCGCCAAGAATTCACTCCGGTCGGCGCCGCTGGCAATATCTCGAGAGGAGCCGTTCTTTGAGGTGGAGCCATCGCTTCCAATTACCAGGGTTGCATAAACCGCCATAACGAAAAGGCTATCTTGCGAAGATGGCGGCGAGCCCGATGTCAGTGGTACTGCCTATCGTGTCCAACATGATCATTACATGCGATACATGTGCAGTTCGCGATATTGGTTGCAACGATTGCGTACTCACCTTCCTACTAACTCGACCCGAAAAATCAGAACCCCATCAATCCTGCGAGATTCCTGATTCGACTGCACAGGCGATCGATCTGCTCTCATCACGCGGAATTGTGCGGCCACTTCGCTTTAATTCTGCGCAGGGAGCGTAAAAAAATTGAAATTCACAGGTAGCCACGCTTAACTCGGTTTGAGTTGCCAGCAAAGCCACCGTTAGCCTTTAACCCTATGTCTTTAAAGAAAACTGGGTTTCTTACCAGAACCGTAATTGCTGCGTTGATCGCAATCTCAGCGCCGCTTTTTACCGCACCTAGCGCCGATGCGGCGCAGACGTTGGCGCAGGTACAAGCGCGGGTTAGACAACTCGAAGAAGAAGCGACAACTGCAGCAGAAGGTGCACAAGAAGCGAAAGTTAAATTGGCTTCTCTTAATCGCCAACTTCAAGGGATTCAAGCCAAGGAAGCGGTGCAAGGCCAGACTGTAAGCGCGCTTTCAAAATCACTAAGTGCGATCGCAGTTGAGCAGTTTAAAACTGGCGGCTTAAGTCAGAGCCTTGAACTCTTATTTTCTTCAAACCCAACTCTCTACCTTTCAGCTGCCGGTTCTCTCGAAGCTATTACTCGCAAGAAATCGGTTGAGCTCCGTAAATTTCAAGCGGCAAAACAACGTCTGACTGCGACTTCGCTAACTGTTAATGACAAATTGGCACTGGTTACCGCGACCCAGAAAAAATTAGCGGCACAAAGTGCACGAGCCACTGCGAAATTGGCTGAAGCCGAAACCTTGCTTGCGCAATTAAAGAAAGAAGACCGTGAACGTTTAGCGCGTCTTGCCCAAGAAGAAGAAGATGCCGACCAAGCATCCTCTCTTGCTGCCGCAAAAAGCGCTGTTGGTGTTTCTGGTCGCGCCGGAAAAGCTCTTCAATTTGCGTTAAAGCAGATCGGCGACAAGTATGTTTTCGGCGCTGACGGAATGACTTATTGGGATTGTTCAGGTTTAACAATGCGCGCCTATCAGGCCGCCGGAGTTTCATTGCCGCACTCATC
Organism: Actinomycetota bacterium; assembly: GCA_009700715.1. Taxonomy (GTDB): domain Bacteria; phylum Actinomycetota; class Actinomycetes; order Nanopelagicales; family Nanopelagicaceae; genus Planktophila. The sequence continues at coordinate 15,527 of WLLM01000002.1, read as the reverse complement.
GCGCGCGCAATACGGTTATGGAAAATCAATTAAGCGCGCCAATTTGATGCCTGGAGATTTGGTCTTCTTCGGCCGTCCAATTTCTCACGTCGGCATCTATTTAGGCGGCGGCAAGATGGTTCATGCACCCCGTTCTGGTTCGCGCGTTAAGGTCGCAAGCGCATCAAGTTTGGGACGTAAACCATTTGTTGGCGCCCGAAGACTCTAAAGATTTAAATGTCCTTACCTAAATCTCCGGAGAAAATTCTCTGCATAACCAATGACTTTGGTCCACGCGCAGGTGGAATAGAAACTTTTCTAATTGGATTGATAGAACGCGCACCAAAAGGTTGCGTCATCGTCTACACCTCAAATCAGCAAGATACAGAGAGATATGACCAGGAATGGCTTGAAAATTTTGGAGTCGAGGTCATCCGCGACCGAGCTAAAATTCTGCTTCCCACACCGCGTGTTGCTCGTAATGTAAATAAAATAGTTCGAACTCGAAAAATTGAACAAGCTTTCTTCGGCGCAGCCGCACCGCTCGGAGTTTTATCTAAAGATTTACGCCGCAATGGAGTTAAAAACATTGTCGCTTTAACCCATGGACATGAAGTTTGGTGGGCCAAACTCTGGCCCTTCTCAAGGGCAATTTCCTTTATCGGAAAATACGTTGATCATTTAACTTACTTGGGAGATTTCACACGCACTGAAATCTCAAAGGCCGTATCGTCGCGGGCTAAGAGCGCCATGGTGAAAATTGCTCCGGGAATCGATACTGAACATTTTCTGCCGACTGCCAGCGCCACAGATTTGCGATCGCAACTTGGCTTAGCAAATAAGAAAGTCATCGTCAGTGTTGGCCGGTTAGTACATCGCAAGGGTCAAGATACTTTGATTCAGTCGTTACCCGATATTTTGAAATCACATCCTTCGGCGCATATTTTATTAGTCGGTGAAGGGCCATATCGGGAGCACCTTGAGAAATTAGTAAATCAACTTCAAGTTCAGAACGCGATTACCTTTATCGGCAGAATTCAATATCGCGATCTTCCCAGGTATATCTGCGTAGGCGACATATTTGCGATGCCTTCGCGCTCACGCTTGGCTGGACTTGAGGTTGAAGGGCTGGGAATTGTTTATCTGGAGGCTAGTTCCTGCGGGTTGCCAGTTATCGCTGGCAAATCTGGGGGAGCACCGGATGCGGTAATTGAAGGCGTAACTGGAGTGACGGTGGATGGAACTTCTGCCGAAGAAGTCGCTGCCGCAATTATAGAAATGTTAGATAAGCCAGAGAATAGTAAGGCGATGGGCGAGGCAGGTAGAAAATGGATTCAAGATAAGTGGAGCTGGGAAATTTGGTCCAAGGAATTCAACTCGCTCTTTAAATGATTCCAGATTCGCGCGCAATTTTTAAAGCGCTTGCTCGATTTGGAACTTCAAGTTTGCGATAAATCGAACTGGTATGAGATTTAAAGGTAGAAGAAGAGATATTCATATTCTTTGCCAGGCTAGCAATATCACCAACCAAAGAGAGCGCGCGGAGAACTTCAACTTCACGTTGGGTTAAAAGCTCTTTTGCAGAAAGTGCTTTAAGGGCGTCAACCACCCCTGATGCCGTAAATGATTTCGGAGAATCAATTGCGCGCGTAAGAACAGATATTAGTTCTGGCAAGGGCGAGCTCTTTCTCACAAAACCGCTGGCCCCCGAATTCATAGCGGCGATGAGATCACTATCGTTATCACTCATTGTTAGCATAACAATCGCAGTATCTTCTGAACGCTGTCTAATCCACCGAATTAAATCCAAACCACTTCCATCGGGGAGATTTAGGTCTACGACAATGGCATCTGGGTTGGTGCGCGCCATTTGAGCAAGTGCTTCGGAATAACTCGCGGCTTGCCCGCAACAAAACATATTGGCGCTTAGTAAAGCTTGGGCGATACCTGCTCTGACTGCCGAGTGATCATCAATTATTAATACTTGCGGAAGAGTTGCTTGCGAAATCACAAGAAGACTTTTATCGATGTTCCCTTTTCATTCGTTGAAATCTCCAAATTTCCATTTAGTGCGTTGATCCGCTCTTTAACTCCGACCAAACCCAGACGAGACATATCCACTTTTGCACCCCCAACTCCGTTATCGCGAACTTCTAGGTAGGTGCGATTTTCTAGTGTGCGTAAAGTCAATTCAATCTGGCTAGCCCTAGAGTGCATCTTGGCGTTACGAAGCAGTTCGATGGCTATTAATTTCAGTTCTGATTGGACCGTAATTGGAATATCAAAGGTATCCAATTCAAACTCGCCGAGTAGCTCACCACAGATTTCTGATGCGATCGCGGCGAGTTCTTCTTGCAGTGTTCGCACTTTCGGATCGCGGAGCTCATACATCTCACGACGAACTTTGGAAATTAGTTCATCAACCCTGAATCTAAGAGTGCGAATCTCTAGCCGAGATTGGAGCGTTGAATCACTCTTTCCAAGGAGTAGATCAAGTTCATAACCAAGTGCAACTAAGTCTTGGGCAATGCCATCATGAAGGTCACGCGCTAACTCAAGACGAGTCGGGGTGCTCACTTAGTGAAGAGCTCTGCGATTTCCTTCGCGAATTCCTGCGCAACCACATGACGCTTGATTGAAAGCTTGGCAGTTAAGTGACCGCCCGCAATCGTGAAATCGGTAGGCAGAATTGTGAACTTTCGAATTGATTCAGCCTTTGAGACAGCTTTATTAGCTTCATCAACGGCAGTTTGAATCACCGCGATCAAATCTGGATCCTGAGTAAGCGTTGCAATTGTCGCGCCATCTTTCTTATTTGCAACGATCCAACCCTTTAGAGCGTCTTGATCAATTGTGACGAGCGCTGCGATAAATGGTTGGTTATCTCCAACTACCACGCATTGACTTACGAGTGGATGAGCACGTAAGCGATCTTCAAGAACAGCAGGCGCAACGTTCTTTCCGCCTGCGGTGACGATTAGCTCTTTCTTGCGACCAACGATTGATAAGAAGCCATCTTCATCAATTTTTCCAAGGTCACCGGATTTAAACCAGCGATCTTCGGTAAAGACTTCGGCATTGGCTGCATCGTTCTGCCAATATCCACGCATCACGATTGGTCCCTTGATTAAAACTTCACCGTCGTCGGCGATCTTGATTGAAGTTCCTGGGATTGGTTTTCCAACAGTTCCAACTTTTAACGAACCAGTGATATTTAAAGTTGCTCCTGCAGTTGTCTCGGTAAGTCCATAACCTTCATAGATGGTTACGCCTGCTCCACGATAGAAATGGCCAAGACGGCTTCCAAGTGGCGCGCCGCCTGAGATGGCAGCTTCTACATTTCCACCAAGGGCAGCACGAATCTTTGAATAAACAAGTTTGTCGAAGAGGGCATGTTTCAGAGAGAGCAGGGGATTAAATCCACGCTTATCGATCGCCTCGCTATATGCGATTGCAACTTCGGCAGCCTTGCGGAAGATCTTTCCTTTACCTGCGGCATCAGCTTTTGCTTCAGCGCCGTTGTAAACCTTTTCAAAGATTCGAGGAACTGCGAGTACGAAAGTAGGTTTAAACGAAGCAAGATCTGGTTGCAGTCTTCCGACCGGATCGCTGCAGTGAGCCAGGTGAAGTCCAGCGCGAATTGCACCGATCTGAACCATTCTTCCGAATACATGTGCAACCGGAAGGAAGAGAAGTGTCGAACCATTTGGCTTTAAGAAGAGATCACTTGCACCTTCAACAACGTTGCCACATTCGGATAAGAAGTTTCCATGAGTTAATTGGACGCCCTTTGGCTTACCGGTTGTTCCAGATGTGTAAATAAGTGTCGCTAGCGTGTCAGGAACTAGTGCGTTGCGGCGGCGATCAATCTCATCATCTCCGATGTGGGCTCCGGCTGTTGCCAAAACTGAGAGAACATCTTCGGTCATGGTCCAAACATGCTTAGTGTGAGATGGAAGAACAGTATTTACTAAATCACGATGGCTAGGAGTTTCAACGATAAGCCCAACTGCGCCGGAATCGCTGAGGATCCAATCCACTTGCTCTGCAGACGATGTTTCATAAATTGGAACAACGCATCCGCCGGCAAACCAAATAGCAAAATCAAGGATCGTCCACTCGTATCGAGTGCGCGCCATGATCGCAACGCGATCGCCAATTTGAATTCCGGCAGCGACCAATCCTTTAGCGGTAGCGCGAACTTCGGCTTCGAGCTCTTGCGCTGAAACCTTTTGCCATCCATCGCCAAGTGGACGAGAGACCATAGTTCTATTTGGTTCGAACCATGCGCGTTCGGCGATGAGATTGGTTAGGTTTCCAGAAGTTGCAGCCGGTACTAGCGGCGGGATTGTGATCTCGTTCATGGCGCTAACGCTAGCGCCCACTTTGAGAAAAGGGGAGAGGCTGCAAAGTAGAATTTTTAAAGACGTTTTACGGGTAACCTTTAGCCATGAGCGAGATGAGCAGTTCGACAATCACTATTGATGCCCCTATTGAGCAGGTTGCCGCCACTTTATTTGCGATCGCCTCTTACCCCGAATGGTCGGGCGCGTTTAAGAAGGTTGATGTCTTGGAAAGCGACGGCGAAGGTCGTGCGACAAAGGCCACCCTCTCGGTAGATGCAGGTGCTGTAAAAGATGTCGTAACCCTGAACTTCGAATGGTCTGGCGCTCCTAGTAAAGTTACCTTCTCGCTTGAAGACGCAAATATTTTGACCAAGATGGATGGCGCCTACCTTCTTAAGAGCTTAGATGCCGATTCAACTTCAGTGACTTACGAACTATCGGTTGGTCTTTCCATGCCGATTCCCGCGATGATGATTACTAAGCAGGAAAAATCCACTATTGATTCTGCGCTTAAGCAGTTAAAAGAACATCTCGAAGGTTAGTTAAGAAAGCCTTGCGCTTCGGCTAGGAACTTCTATGACAAATACGATCGGAATTGACGTTGGGGGAACGAAAGTTCTTGGCGGCGTTGTTTCGCAAACCGGCGAAATTCTCACAATTGCGCGCCGAGATACGCCCCGCGAAGGCGGACGCGCCTTAACTGAGACTATTGGCGATGTAGCACTTGAGTTGGCTAAAGAATTTTCAGTTGATTCCGTTGGAGTTTCAGCGGCCGGATTTATCTCATCGGATCGCCAGACAATTCTGGCGACGCCAAATATTGCTGGTTGGAATGGTGTAAATCTTGACCAAGAGTTAACTCAGATAATTGGCAAGCGTATCGTTCTAGAAAATGATGCCAACTCTGCCGCTTGGGGTGAATTTAGATTTGGTGCAGGTCGCGGGCGAAAAGATTTGATGATGCTCACCTTAGGTACAGGTGTCGGTGGAGGCTTAATTCTCGACGGCGCGCTATTTCGCGGCGCTTTTGGAATTGGTGCAGAGCTTGGACACATCCGAGTCATTCCAGATGGTCATTTGTGTGGATGTGGAATCCGCGGCTGCCTTGAACAATATGCATCTGGTTCGGCTCTTATGCGTCACGCCCGTGAAGCAATTAGCGCCAGCCCTGATCTTGCACGAAATCTATTGGCAAGAGGAGATGGCACTCTTGAAGGTTTGAAGGGTCACCACATTACTGAAGCGGCAAGAGATGAAGACCCAGTTGCACTTGCCGCGTTTAACACCATGGCAAATTATTTGGGCGCGGGTATTGCTTCCCTCTGCGCAGTTATCGATCCATCTTGCATAGTTCTTGGCGGGGGAGTAATCGATGCTGGTGAAATATTCTTAAAGCCAACAAGAGAAGCAGCGCTGCGCCTAATTCCGTTTACTGGCAAGCATCCATATCCAGAAATTGTTCCGGCTGAATTAGGAAATAATGCCGGCCTTGTTGGAGTCGCCGACCTATCTAGAATTTAAAGTGCAACACCGTCATCATCGTGGTGTTTTGGCCCGTTCTTCCATTTCTTAAATGAATTAATTGCTCGCACTATGCTTTCGTGAAATCCAACTTTAGGTGGCGTAGGCGCGGTAAATCGGTTTTGATCTTCAAATTTTTCCAGCTCATCTAAATATGTAGTCGGAGCTGATTCATCTAGAGATAGTCCTTCAACCATTGATTGAAATTCAAGATCGATTAATTCGCGTTCGTTTGCATCATCAGGCACGCCATTGGACGGGCTCTTGCCGCTCATCGTTCTCGCTCCATGGTTCATATTCGCACATTGGGATCATTTGGCGCTAAATTAGCGCCATGAACAACCTGCCGTACGGCATGCTTCGCGCGTTCTTGACGCCATTTCTAATGGTTCTCTTTCGTCCGAAAGTTAAGGGTCTTCGCCATGTCCCAGGTTCTGGACCGGTAATCATCGCCTCTAACCATTTATCTTTTAGCGATTCGATATTTATGCCACTGGTTGTTCCTCGTAAAGTTACCTTCTTGGCAAAGAGTGAGTACTTCACATCACCTGGACCTAAAGGCTTATTGAAAAAGTTAACTTTTATTGCACTTGGTCAAGTACCGGTCGATCGCTCTGGTGGACGTCGCAGTGAGGCCGCACTAATCACTGGACTCAAGGTATTAGCCGAAGGAAAATGTTTAGGTATTTATCCTGAAGGCACTCGTTCGCCAGATGGACGACTTTATAAAGGGCGCACTGGTATTGCCCGCCTTGCCATCGAATCAGGCGCTCCGATCATTCCGGTTGCGATGTTTAACACTGAAAAAATTCAACCAACTGGGACAGTTGTTCCAAAAGTAATGCGCGTTGAAATGATTTTTGGAGAGCCAATGTATTTCGAAGGCGACTCCACCGATCTTCTACACCTACGTGATGTGACAGATAAAATCATGAGCACTATTCAGGCTCTATCAGGACAAGAGTACGTAGATACTTATGCGACTAAGGCAAAGAAAAGTAGCGAAGACGAAGAAGCTTAATTAGCCTTCGAGAGAAAGTCTCTTCGTTAAGTAGTTGCAGGTATCGCAATCAGGTCCCGCATCGGGAAGTTCGCCTTCGATGACGTTGATTAAGTCTGCAATTAGAGATTTAAACTGCGCCTGGTCTCTGGTTACATGCAGGTAGTGCTGGGTAACGCCAAAACCGTGAGCGCCATCTGCCGTTGGCATAACGCCAGCGAGCTTCCAAACTAAAAGTCCCATTGACGAGACAGGAAATGGTTTCCCTTTTTCGGGATTTTCGAGCGCATAAGCATAGGCCTCAAGTTGCGGTGCATAGAACTGTGCATTGTCACGGTCTGAATCTGAGACCTTGCAATCGATAATGCCGACGCTGCCATCGTCGTAATGCGCCAACAAATCGTAGATGCCCAGGATTTTCCAGCGCGTAGCCTCGCCATTAATCTCAATCGGTGCGCTCTTAACCCATTGTCCCCATTGCTTTACAACGCCAGGTGCAAGCGATGGATCTAAATCGGGCATTGCCGCGCGGCGAAAATGTTCTTCTTGGGCAGATGAAAGTGGTTTAACCAGCGGAAATTGTCCGGGCATAGTTACTTTGAACCAATACTTAATCCAGAGACAACGCTTACAAGTTGAAAGCCCAAAGGTTAAATCAGAAGGTGCGATGGTGTCGCGGGCAGGTTTTTCGGGCTTTGCAATCTTTGAATTCATGAAGTGATTAAATCACGGACCGCTGACGCAATAACCAATAGACCCAAGATAATCATTACCGATCCGCCGATAGCGCGTAAATTCTCTAAACGTTTTTCATCACTTGCTAGCCAAGCGCGGGCTGTTCCGGCCAATAAACCCCATGAACCATCAGAAATGAATGCAAGTAATGAGAAGAGTCCGCCCAGAATTAATAGTTGACCGGTAACTTGTCCGCGATCGATATCTACAAACTGAGGTAAGACCGCCGCGTAAAAGACGAGACCTTTTGGATTAAGTACACCCACCCAGAAACCATCGCGCGCTGATCGCCAAAAAGTTGGCACGATAGTTCCTTGGTTTTTCATATCTGCTGCATCAACGCGTCTTGCCTTGATCGCACTAATTCCGAGGTAGACCAAATATCCGCCACCGCCCCATTGGACAGCTGAGTATGCGAGATCGTATTTCGAGAGAATTGGTCCGAGTCCAAATGCGACGAGCGATGAGAGAACAAATGCTCCGGTCACATTGCCGGCAACTGTAAATACGGCGACTTTTCTGCCCCAGGCGATTGCGCGAGCAATAACGAATAAAACGCTTGGCCCAGGCGCCAGAATGATAATCATGGCGGCGATGATGTACTCAATTAGCCGCGAAGGAATAACCATAAACCCATCTTAACTTAAAGCAAAAGTATTGGGGCAAAGCAAAAGGGAGGAGCCGAATTTTCAGATCCTCCCTTTTGCTTAATTAATTGCTAATTGCCACGAGCTTTCGCGATTGAATTAAGTACGCGATAGCCAATGACTGCCACAAGGGTTGAATTGACGATACCTGTGAAGGTGTAGTCGCCACGAGTCCATGTGTAGTCAGCGATACCAATGATCAGTGCTGATGCAGCAATCAAGAGATTAGTTGAATCAGCGAAATTAACTTTATTCTCGATCCAAATGCGGGCTCCAAGAATTCCGATCATTCCAAAGAGTGCAGTTGAAACACCACCGAGCGCACCCACTGGAGTCGCGCTAAGCACTGCACCAAACTTTGGTGAGAGGGATAGAACAATGGCGCCTGCTCCTGCAATCCAATAAGCCGCAGTTGAGTAGACGCGAGTTGCTGCCATTACGCCGATATTTTCTGCGTAAGTAGTTGTTCCAGATCCACCACCGAAACCAGCAAGTGTTGTTGCAACTCCATCAGCCATCAGGGCGTTACCCATTTGGCCATCCAGATCCTTACCTGTCATTGCAGATACGGCCTTAACATGGCCAACGTTTTCAGCAATAAGTACCAGCACAACTGGCAAGAACAAGATCATGATGTTCATGCTAAATGTTGGAGTTGTAAAGGATGGAGTATCAAACCAAGCTGCTGCCGAGATTCCCTTGGTATCAACATCGCCCATAATCAAAGCCACAACATAACCAACGACGAGGCCAAGGAAAATGCTAATGCGGCTCATGAAGCCTTTAGAGAATGCGCCGATCAAACCGATGCTGGCGAGTGTGATGATCGCAATCAGCGGATCTTTAGTGAAGTTACCTTTTGCAGCTCCCGCCAAGTTGAAACCAATGACCATGACGATGGTGCCAGTCACAACGGGTGGAAGTAACCAGTTAACCCAACCAATACCTGCGGCCTTTACTGCAAAACCAACCAGCGCAAGAACGACACCGGTGAAAACGATTCCGCCAAGTGCTGCAGCCATTCCGCCATCTGCACCTGCAGATGCCATTGCGGCTCCGATTGGGCCAAGGAATGCAAATGAAGATCCGAGGTAGCTAGGAACTTTATTGCCAGTAATAATCAAGAAGAGAATGGTGCCGATTCCCGAGAAGAATAAAGTGGTGGTTGGCGGGAAACCAGTAATGATTGGGACTAGGAATGTTGCGCCGAACATGGCGGCGATGTGTTGCAGACCCACACCAACGGTGCGCGGCCAACTTAGTCTTTCATCTGTAGATACAACTTCACCCGAAGAAACAGTTTTTCCGTTTCCGTGGAGTTTCCATGAGAGTAACGACATTGTCATCCTTTCCAATTACCAATATTGGTAATGGTGCTACGAGAGCGTTCACCGTGTGTGAGCACTGCTTCTTTAACTGGGAAGTAGCGGGGAAGACTCATCAAGGGTACGACTAGGGATCTTTCAATGCAGAGCTCATTCGGGGGCGAGTCGTGAAAACCCCTCGTTAGCAACGCTTTTCAGCGAGTTAACGAGGGGCGCCCTCACGGAGAGTTGAGGGTTAAATCGTCGCATCCTCAGGAGTGCGACGAATATGAAGCAGTCCAAGTATTGAAAGCAGGAGCATAAATGCGGCTCCGCCAAGTGAGACTAGGGCTGCAATCCCAGCAATAGATCCGAGAGTTCCAAATGCATACGCAGTTAATAAAGTTCCACGCAACATAGTTCCCTTAAATACGGTGTCGACCATTCCAGCCTTTGCCGCAGCATCAGCTTGCAAGGCGGGATCTTTTGGATTTGATGCAAGCGCACCAGCTGCTGCGCGACTTGCACCGCTAGCAGCGGCATAGGTTGGCATGCCAGATAAATGGAATCCGAGATAGTGATCTGCATACATTTGGGCTTGCTTGCCGGTGGACATTACCTTGTCACCATTTTCCTGGAAGAAGGCGGTTACATCGGCTGGCTCATTCTTGTTAGCTGTTTCTGCAGGAATGGTTATTTGCTGGGCTTCAAGTTGTGAGCTAACCGCATCAGAAGCGAAACCAGCTCCCCAGTTAAGCAATCCGGCGGCGACCAGCAAAAAGACTGATAAACCAAAGCCGACGAATGTGACAATCTTGTCAAAACTTTTGCGTTTCATATTTCTCTCCAAAACCTTTCCTAAACGCGCCCAAAGATTGAGTGCATGACAATTAGTACTCTCATTTAGAGCGATCTATAGAAAATAGTGAAGGGCTAGCACTTCACCAAGAACGGTGAGGGCTAGCCCCAATAAAAATGTGATCTAGTTAATGCACTTCTCGATTACAGAGCTTTTCTCCGTTAGCACCTAATTCGAAATGAGAACAAGGAACATTCAACCGGTCAAAGGCAGAATCTCCGTAATGAGTTCGAAAAGCGAGAGCAAGCAAGACGCGAATATTTGTATCAGGATCTGACTTTATATTGAAAGCTTTAGCGGAACGGCTAATTGTATTTTCAATAACTTTTTCAGTATGTGAAGTCTCGCGCGCAATCGCTGCATTGGTTTTGCCATCACAGAGCAGCGTAAGGACTAATTGCTCAAAGGGGCTGAGTTCTCGTGCGGTGATGGTGATATCTCTTGCCATAGTTGACCTCTCTGTCGCTACCCATTCTGCTCCTTTCTTCGTTGGTTACCAACGGGTAGTATGCGCAGATGTCCCAGATCACGAGCCGCCGCGAAGGCGCGATTCAGATTCTTAGCTTTAATCGTCCCGAAAAGATGAATGCCCTGACTCGGGAGATGTACGCCGGTCTTGCCACAGGCTTAAATGAGGCAGCAGGTGACTTTGGAGTTAGAGCCGTGATCTTAACTAGCGAAGGAGATCACTTCACCGCCGGAAATGACATCGCTGATTTTATGTCCAATCCTCCAACCAATGAAGATAGCGATGTGGCGCGCTTCCTTGGATCGCTCTTGGAGTTTCCAAAACCTTTGTTCGCAGCGGTTAAAGGAAATGCCGTTGGAGTCGGCACAACTATGTTGTTGCACTGCGACATTGTTATTGCTGGCCCTAGCTCGAAATTCTCAATGCCGTTCGCTTCTCTTGGCTTGGTGCCTGAAGCCGGATCTAGTTATCTCTTTCCACTTTTAGTCGGATATCAACGCGCTGCAAAAATCTTTTTAACTGGAGAAAGTTTTGATGCAGATAGCGCGCTCGAAATGGGACTGGTGGCAGCGATTGCTTCTGATCCACTACACGAAGCGCTAGAGATCGCCGAACACCTTTCACAGCAACCACCGCAAGCGATGATAAATACCAAGGCGCTATTAAAGGCAAGCAAACATGATGCGGTTGCCGCAGTTATGAAAGCAGAATTCGAACTCTTCTCTCTCGCGCTTCAATCAGAGGAAGCAATGGAAGCGTTTGTGAACTTTATGGCAAAGAAGGGTAAGTAATGACAATCACCGGAGATCTTTCAGGCAAACGAATCTTTATTACGGGAGGATCTCGTGGCATTGGCCTAGCGATCGCCCTACGGGCAGCGCGCGATGGAGCGTCAGTTGCTATCGCCGCCAAGACTTCTGAGCCAAACCCAAAGTTACCCGGCACAATTCATTCGGCTGCGGAAGAAATTCGCGCAGCTGGTGGAGTAGCCCTTCCAATTCAGTGCGACCTCAGAGATGAAGAGCAGATTGCATCTGCGGTGAATCAAGCAGCGCAAGCGTTTGGCGGTATCGATATTCTGATAAACAACGCCAGCGCAATTAACTTAACTCCAACGGAGGCAACTCCGGCCAAGCGTTTTGATTTGATGTTCGATGTAAATGTGCGCGGCACTTTCTTAACTTCCCAGGCTGCGATTCCGCACCTTCGTGAATCCGCAAAGGCCGGTCGCAATCCTCATATTTTGACCCTATCGCCGCCGCTATCCATGAAAGCCAAGTGGTTTCAACATCACGTGGCCTACACGATGGCGAAATATGGAATGTCTATGTGCGTGCTTGGAATGTCTGAAGAATTCCGTAAAGCCGGGATCGCTGTAAATGCACTTTGGCCAAGAACCGCAATCGATACTGCAGCCCTACAAATGATTCCTGGCGTCGATACCGCCGCTTGCCGCACACCAGAAATCTTGGCTGACGCGGCTTATGTAATTCTAAATCGCGAATCAAAAGATTGCACCGGAAACTTTTTTGTCGATGATGAAGTGCTTGCATCAGTTGGCGTCACTGATCTAGAGAAATACTCAGTTGTTCCAGGTACCACGGATTTCCTTCTTGACTTCTTCCTCGATTAAGGACCACGGCCAGGTAGTAAAACTACTCAGTGGGAAGCCTAAGTACTTAGAGACATTTACGACTTATTCTCCTGCGCACCGTTTTATCATCGCCGAAGTAACCGATCACAGTCTGAGTTTCTCCGTTCGTGATGAAGATGGCTCGATCTTTGCTATGGCACTTGGTACCAACCCAAAAATTCTGGAATGTGATCGCGTCGCTGTATCTCGTGGCGTAAACGTAGATCTGGAAAGCTTTACCCATCGCGCCGATTGGGATTTCTACTCAATCGACACTCATGAATTCGCGAATCTCGATAAGGCTGCCGAGACCAAAAACAATGAGGAGATAAAGGAGCTACTGGATAGAGATGCTCCGAATTCATCGGTGTGGCCAGGAAATGAAGAGGTGCTTTTTTGGGGAGAGATTCGCGAGGATATTTTGCTAGTAGCAACTGGAGCGCTGGTGAAATGGCGAACTGGGGAAGTGATGTTTGCATCTATTGCAACGCGCTCTGAATATCGTTCTAAGGGTTTAGCGCAGCGACTTGTCTCGCAAATGCTCTCATCTGCAAATAGCAAGGGGATTGCACATGTCGGCTTAGGAGTCTTTGCTGGAAACGCTAGCGCTAAGCGGGCTTATGAAAACGTCGGATTTTCTCTAATTGGCGAGTTCTCTTCTTACCAACGTAAAGAGATCTAAGCCCTAGACTTGAACAAAAAAGATGAAGGAAAAGATGCAACTAGAACTTAATGGAACAAATGTAATCGCCGAGAGTGAACGTACGGGAAAAGCTTCCTCGCTCTTCTGGCCTTGGTGTGGGGCAAATGTCTCATTGCTTGCACTGTCATACGGCGCCTTCTTCCTTGGGTTCGGGATATCTTTCTGGCAAGCAACTGCTGCAGCGATAATCGGAACAGTACTTTCATTTCTATTAGTTGGTTTCAGCTCAATCGCGGGAAAGAAATCAAATGCTCCAACGATGGTTTTATCGCGAGCGGTATTTGGAGTTAAAGGAAATATTGTTCCCGGATTACTTTCTTACCTTATTTTTGTAGGTTGGGAGACGGTGCTCGTCTCTTTAGCAACGCTTGCAACAGGAACCATCTTCATTCGAATTGGCCATATAAACCACGACTTGGCGATGGTTATTGGGTTTGTGCTGTCGGTGACTTTAACCATCTACGGGGGAGTCTTAGGCCACGCCGTGATCATGCGCTTGCAAAAGTATTTAACCATTACTACTGTCATAGCAACTGTTATCTATATTTTGTTAACCATTGATTCGATTTCCTGGTCGGCAGTGTCAGCGATACCTACTGGCAATTTTCAAGGATTTATTGGGGCGCTTATCTTCGGGGTAACTGGAATTGGATTGGGCTGGGTTAACTCCGCCGCGGATTATTCACGTTATCTACCTCGTGCAACCTCAAATAAATCGGTGGTTGGCTGGACCGTTTTTGGCGCTTCAATTGTTCCGATAGTTCTAGTGATTTATGGCGCGTTGCTTTCAGGAAGCGACGCTAAGTTAAGTGAAGCAATTGCTATGGATCCAATCGGCGCGCTTACTACTTTGTTGCCAACCTGGTATCTGGCGTTCTTTGCGCTAATCGCAATCTTTGGCCTCGTTGGTGGCGCAATTCTCGATCTATATTCTTCCGGCCTGACGCTTATAACTATCGGCTTACCAGTTAAGCGCCATATTGCAGCAACTATTGATGGCTTAGTTATGTTGGTCGGAACCGTGTATATCGTTTGGATTGCAGATAACTTCTTCTTCCCATTCCAAGGATTTTTAATAACTCTAGGCGTACCTATCGCTACTTGGTCTGCAATATTTGTGACTGACGTACTCCTGCGCAAGCGTGCTTATAACGAAGAAGATTTATATAAAATTGGCGGTATATACGGATCCTGGAATAAACGATCCCTAGCTTTGATGGCTCTCGGATCTTTTGTTGGCTGGGGCTTTGTAACAAACACTTTTGCTAGCTGGTTATCTTGGCAGGGTTATTTGCTTTTCCTAATCGGCGGCAAAGAAGGTAGTTGGGCATACGCAAATGTTGGAGTTCTTCTAGCGCTTGCAATAGGTGGCGGTGGCCATTACCTATTTGCTCGAAAAGAAATTAGCGCGCAAGAGGCTTCTTGAGCCAAATAAAACCAATTAACCCAGAGATTACCGCTGAGATAATTAAACCCGCCTTAACATCTCCTTGAATGACTTCGCTTTCGACAGCGACTTCGGAGATCACCAGTGCGACAGTTAAACCCATACCAGCGAGTGCGCCAACTCCAGCAATTTCGGATATTCGCAGATTGTTAGGCAGTTGAATGATTTTCAGCGTTACCGCTAACCAAGCGAAGAGGGTGATGCCGACAATCTTGCCTAAAACGCGTGCAATTATTAGAGAGATTGCGGTCTTAGAGGTAATGGAATCCATCGAGATTCCTTGGCTTAACTTTGCTATTACATAAACAGGGATTACAAAGAATGTACAAAGTGGAGAGAGAACTGCGACAACTCGCTGAACCGGAAACTTCGGAACAATCGCAAGAACCGCACCAAGTGCGGCGGCTCCCAAAGTTGATGCGCTATGGGCAAGATCTAGCTGATCACCATAGAAAATTGCAAGAACGATCAACGAAAATAGGTCATCGGCTACCGCCAGCGTTAACAAAAAGATGCGTACGGCGGGATTGGCACCCTTTCCAAGTAGTGCGAATACTCCAAGTGCGAGAGCGAGATCGGTTGGCATAGATGTTGCCCACGCTTGTGATCCAGGGTTTAGGGCCAGAAAGATTGCAGCAGGAATAACCATTCCTCCAAGAGCTGCGAAAGCGGGCAATAGAACTTGCTTAGGATGAGTAAGCGTTGCAGTTATTTCTATCCCTACAAAGAGGAAGAAGATTGCAATCAATAGATCCAAAACCATGTCGTAAAGAGTACAACGTAAAGCAAAAGCCCCGCCGAAGATTCGACGGGGCTTTGCTAGTTAAAACTAGAGCTAATTCGATTTAGATATCGAAGTAGAGTTCAAACTCTGCTGGATGTGG
>WLLM01000019.1 GCA_009700715.1 Actinomycetota bacterium | reverse complement strand
GTTTCCGCCGACTGCGAAGGCTGAACCGATGGTGAAGCGCTTGGGGTTGCTGTTGCAGGCTTGGAAGCAGTAGCCACTGGAATCACTGTTGTCTTTGAATTAGAAATAACTATCTGCCCGACACCGATTGCTGCCAGAACAACCACTGAAGCAAGTGCCAGCGTTTTTGGAGATATTGATTTACGTTCAGTTGGAATTCGGGTTACATTGTTTTCCACCAACATGTCGTGGATTTTGCGAGACTCGGTTGAATGTTCTTCGTTGTAAAGATCAATTAGCGTCTGTGGCTCTACGAATATATGAACAGCGATATTGCGAAGATGTCCACGTGCGTAGGTATCGCCTCCACAGTTTACGAACTTGTTCTTTTCCATCTCAATAAGTAATCCGGGGCGAACGCTTACGCGTGATGCGAGTTCGTCAATACTAAGGCCAGCGCTTTCGCGCGCTCCTTGCATGAATTGACCTAGTGACATTATTGCTCGCAATGTTAAGTACCCGGAGAAAATCTTAGGTAAAGTCTAGAACTGCAATCACCTCAGCGATAGCCATATCCATGAATACCGAGTGAAATCACCCCTAGAGGTAGTCCCCTTTTCGGTTGGCTTGGCGCGAATTAGTAATCGCGGAGCGTGGCAAGAACTGAATCTAGTTCGTCAGGCTTAACCATGACGGTTCGCGCCTTAGAACCTTCAGATGGTCCTACGATTCCCCGCGACTCCATTAGATCCATTAAACGCCCTGCTTTTGCAAAACCAACTCTAAGTTTGCGTTGCAGCATTGAAGTCGAACCAAATTGCGTTCCAACAACTAATTCAATGGCTTGCAGAAGCAAATCTAAATCGTCGCCAATTTCTTTATCGATCATCTTTGATGACTGAGGAGGTGCGGTCACATCTTCGCGATAGCGCGGTGAAAGTTGCTTCTTAACATGGTTTGTAACCGCTTCGATTTCGCGCTCTGAAACGTAAGCGCCTTGAATACGGATCGCGCGCGAGGCGCCCATTGGAATAAATAAACCATCACCTTGTCCAACTAATTTCTCGGCACCTGGGCTATCTAAGATAACGCGGCTATCAGCGAGCGAACTTGTTGCAAAGGAAAGTCGTGACGGAACGTTGGCTTTAATCAAACCTGTAACAACATCAACTGATGGGCGTTGTGTAGCAAGAACTAAGTGAATACCTGCAGAACGTGCCAGTTGTGTAATTCGGACAACCGATTCTTCAACTTCGCGAGCCGCAACCATCATCAAATCGGCGAGCTCGTCGATAATTACAAGTAAGTATGGGTAAGGCTCGACAACGCGATCGCTGCCTGGAGGTGGAATCACTTTGCCCGCACGTACTGCTTTATTGAAATCATCGATATGTCTAAAACCAAATGTTGAAAGATCTTCATAGCGAAGATCCATTTCGCGTACTACCCAAGTCAGTGCATCCGCTGCTTTCTTAGGGTTGGTAATGATTGGCGTAATTAAATGTGGGATGCCCTCGTATGCGGTTAACTCAACGCGCTTTGGATCGATCAGAACTAAACGGACATCATCAGGGGTCGCGCGCATCAAAATTGAGGTAATCATCGCGTTGATCATTGAAGATTTTCCTGCGCCAGTTGCGCCTGCCACCAACAAGTGCGGCATCTTCGCCAAGTTAGCGCAGACGAAGTTTCCTTCTACATCTTTACCAAGAGCAACCAACATCGGATGGTGGTCCTGACCGGCGACAGTTGAGCGCATAACATCGCCTAAAGCAACGATCTCACGATCAGTATTTGGAATTTCGATACCTACTGCAGACTTACCAGGAATTGGAGAAAGGATGCGAACATCGCTGGATGCAACAGCATATGAAATATTCTTTGCTAACGCAGTAATTCGTTCTACCTTTACCGCATTGCCGAGTTCGACTTCGTAGCGCGTAACTGTTGGGCCACGCATAAAGCCAGTAACTTGCGCATCGATTTCAAACTGTAGGAACACTTCTGTTAAAGCTGCAACTACTGTGTCATTCGCCTTAGATTTTGCCTTGGCTGCTGGTCCGGTACGTAACAAATCTTGCGGCGGAAGTGTGTAATGAGAATCTGCCGTTAATAACAATTGTTCAGGCCGCTTGCCAGAAGGAGCTGGTGCACTTGCTGCGACAGTTGGGGCCTGTACTACGCGAGGAACTTCAACGGTAAATTCTTCATCGAATGACTCTTCATCAATCTCATCTTCCATATCTTCGTCTGCGTGCTGATTCCAGGCAACTACTGGCGTTTCAAAAGGCGGCGTATCTGTAATCTCGAAATCAGATTCTTCACGTTGCGGACGCTTTGACCAAAGCCAAATGAATGTGTTCTTAACGCGAATTGCAACAGATGAAAGCGGAGTAGCAGTGGTGACCAAAATTCCAAAGAAGAAAAGCGCAATTAAGAATGGGTATGCAAGCAGTGAGGTCATTAGCGCTTCTAACGGCATCGCAACCGCGTAACCCAACCATCCCCCACCATGGCGCATTGCTGTTGCGCCAGTTGGATTAACAGCGCCAAGTGAGCCGTTTAGTAGATGTGCTAAACCAGTTGCGCTAACAACAAGTGTTACGACGCCGACAACGATTCTTGATGTCGCCTTGTGATCATCGGGTGTTCGAAATAAGCGAAATGCAAAGTAGAGAGCAAGTAGAGGTGCAAAGAATCCGATACGGCCAAATGCTCCATAAATAACTGCGTAAAGGTTGCGACCCACAAAGTTATCTGCGGCAAACCAAGTTCCGGCAAAGGCGGCTAGGGCCAAAATCAAAAGCAAGAAAGCGAGACCGTCGCGATGATGTGCGGGATCTAAATCTCGAGCCCCGCGAGCTAAGAAGCGAACGGATGAACCGAGGGCTTTGGCTAAGTTGCGCCAGAGAGCGCTTAGTACGCGGCCGAGAAAAGAGGCTGCCGATTTTCCGGCGCCACTTGATTTACTTGCTGAGGTGCGTTTTCTCTTAGCCACACCTTTAATCTTAGCGGTCAGACCTCAATAACTACGGGAACGATCATCGGACGGCGGCGATGTTTTCCGCCGACCCAACTTCCGATAGTGCGTCGAACTACTTGCGAAAGTTGGTGAGTTCCATTTACGCCTTCAGAAACGGCGTGCTTTAAGGCTTTCTCGATCTGACCTTTTACCTCATCAAATAAAGCTTCATCTTCATTAAATCCGCGAGCGTGGATATCAGGACCGGCGATGATCTTTCCGCTTTGTGACTCAATAACAACTACTACTGAGATAAATCCTTCTTCACCCAAAATACGACGATCCTTTAGTGAAGATTCGGTGATATCGCCAATGCTCTGGCCGTCTACATAAACAAAGCCGCAAGGAACTGCACCGGCTACTTCAGCAACATGATCTACCAGGTCGACCACAATTCCATTTTCGATAACAAAAGCATTTTCACGCGGAACGCCCGCTTGAATTGCTAGCTCGGCATTGGCTTTTAGATGGCGCCATTCTCCGTGAACGGGCAAGGCATATTTCGGTTTTACGATGTTGTAGCAATAGAGCAACTCACCTGCAGCAGCATGGCCCGATACATGCACCATCGCATTGGCTTTGTGTACAACTTTGGCGCCAAAGCGAGTTAGCTCATTTATAACTCTAAATACTGAATTTTCATTTCCGGGAATCAAAGATGAAGCCAAGATAACGGTATCGCCTTCTCCCACGCGGATCTGGTGATCACCATTGGCCATACGAGAAAGAGCGGCCATTGGTTCACCTTGTGAACCGGTGCAGATTAGAACCACCCGGTCGTCGTAGTTATCAAGATCTTTAGCATCAATCACTATTCCTGCTGGCACATTTAGATAGCCCATATCTTCGGCGATCTTCATGTTGCGCACCATAGAGCGTCCGATGAAGACAACCTTGCGATCATGCAGCGCTGCGGTATCGATTACTTGCTGCACGCGGTGAACATGCGATGAAAATGAAGCAACGATTACACGCTTCTTTGTGGCAGCGATTACGCGATTAAGCGCCGGCATAATTTCGCGTTCCGCGGGAGTAAATCCTGGAACATCGGCGTTTGTTGAATCGACTAAAAATAGATCTACGCCTTCATCGCCCAAGCGTGCGAAGGTACGTAAATCAGTGATTCGACCATCGAGTGGAAGTTGATCCATTTTGAAATCGCCAGTGTGTAGAACGGTTCCGGCCTTTGTATGAATAGCCACTGCGAGAGCATCTGGAATTGAGTGGTTAACAGCAACGAATTCCACTTCAAAAGGGCCAATATCTTCGCGCATACCTTCTTTTACTTCGCGAGTCAGCGGTGAGATGCGGTGCTCTTTTAACTTAGCGCTAACCAAAGCCAAGGTAAGAGCTGAGCCGTAAAGTGCGATATCTCCGCGTTCGCGCAGTAAATAGGGAGTTGCGCCAATGTGATCTTCGTGGCCGTGGGTAAGAACTAAACCAACGACATCATCTAAACGGTCACGAATATAACTAAAGTCGGGCAGAATTAAATCGATACCTGGTTGATTCTCTTCTGGAAAAAGTACTCCGCAATCAACAATTAAGAGCTTGCCATTTGTTTCGAATACGGTCATATTGCGCCCGATTTCGGCAAGTCCGCCGAGTGCAACGATGCGAAGCCCACCCGCAACTAATTTGCTGGGCGTACCTAGTTCGGGATGGGGATGCGTCATGCGATATTAATCAACAACTATAAAGAGATACCGCCGGCGATTAGATCTTTGCGCAGTTGCGCGATCTGATCATCGGTTGCATCAACTAGCGGAAGACGTGTGTGGCCACCAGGTAGGCCCATCATATTTAGCGCTGCCTTGGTCAAGATCGCACCTTGCGTGCGGAATGTGCCGGTAAATATTGGAAGTAACTTCTGATGAATTTCAAGAGCTGTAGCGGCGTTGCCGGCAAACCAAGCATCGAGCATCGCTTTGAGATCTTTTCCAACAGTGTGACCACAGACAGAGACCATGCCAACTGCACCAACAGAAAGCAGTGGCAAGTTAAGAATGTCATCGCCTGAATAAACCGGAATACCGCAACGCTTAATTACCCAAGAAGTTGAAGCGACATTTCCCTTGGCATCTTTGAGAGCAACGATCTGAGGATGTTCGTAAAGGCTAACAATGGTGTCGGGTTCGATTTCAATTCCACAACGACCAGGGATGTCATACATCATCACAGGCAGATCAGTTGCGCTAGCAACTGCCTTGAAGTGTGCGGCAACGCCTGCTTGTGGCGGCTTGTTGTAATACGGAGCGACAATCAAAAGACCATCTGCGCCGGCTTTCTCGGTGCGCTTTGCCTGGTTGATGGAATATTCAGTTTCGTTATCGCCAGCACCTGAAACCACAAAAATCTTTGGACCAACTACATCTTTTACGACGCGGATGATCTCTTCTTTTTCAGATGACTTGGTAGTTGGCGCTTCACCGGTTGTTCCGTTAACGGCGATACCGTCATGGCCATTTGCAACAAGATGGGCCGCCAGTTTTTCAACGCCCGGCCAATCGATTTTGCCGTTCTTATCGAACGGAGTCACCATTGCGGTGAGCATACGTCCGAATGGCGCCTCGATTGTCATGGGTGAAACCTACCGTTTTACGGTGCGATTCGTCCAGATTTCTCAAATGCTCCGTATGTAAGCGGCATTAATTTTGCAAATTCGGCTTCCATTTTTTCGGCGACCATCTCGATTTCGCGTTGTGGGTAGCTTGGAAAATGTGAACCCTCGCGGGCGGTGCGAAGTGAAAGGAAATTCATCAAAGCGCGGGCATTCATTGATACGTACATCGATGAATAAGTTGCTACCGGCAAGACTACGCGCGCGACTTCGCGAGCTACTCCGGCTTCTAACATCTTTTGGTAGCTGTCATAGGCCACCAAATATGCTTCCTTCATTGCAGAAACAGAAATATCAAATTGTTCTTTTGTGCCATCTTCAAATGTGTATGCGCCAGTCTTTCCAACTTGGATTAACTTGCGCTCTTTAGAAGGAATATAGAAGACTGGTTTTAATTCGCGGTAACGACCAGACTCTTCGTTATAGGAAGCGATGCGATGGCGCATAAATTCGCGAAAGACAAATATGGGAGCGCTAACAAAGAATGTCATCGAGGTGTGCTCGAATGGCGATCCGTGGCGTTCGCGCGCTAAGTAATTAATTAACCCAGCAGATCGTGCAGGGTCTTCCCCGATTTCATCCATTGACTGCTCACCGGCGGTAGAAACGCGCGCTGCCCAAATGACATCGGCATCGCTTGCGCTGGCTTTTACGAGTTCAACGGTTACATCGTCGCGGAAAATTACTTCTTGGCTCATGGGCGTCACCTTATATAGAGCGCGCTAGGAGCCCGCGGATATCTAGGGCAGAATGCACCCGTGTCTAGAGTGAACCGCGCCACCGCCGCGCAATCGTTGAGCGTATCGCTCACCGTTGGCGCTTATGGGATCGCATTTGGCGCCGCTTCAGTCGCTGCGGGATTCTCCGTTTTACAAAGCTGTTTGCTTTCATTGCTGACATTTACAGGTGCTTCGCAATTTGCCGTAGTTGGTGTTCTTGGCGCTGGCGGCAGCGCTTTGAGCGGAATTGCAACCGCAACTTTGCTTGGTGTTCGAAATACTTTATATGGATTGCGAATGGCACCTGTCTTACAGGTGCGCGGCATAAAGCGTTTGGTTGCAGCACAAATAACTATCGATGAATCAACTGGCGTCGCAATTTCGCAAGAGCACTTAGGCGTGCGCGAAGCCCGTCAAGGATTCTGGCTTACCGGAATCGGCGTTTATATTTTCTGGAATTTATTTACCTTAGCGGGCGCCCTTGGTGCGCAAGCGATGGGAAACCCCGCGGCATGGGGGCTTGATGCCGCTGTACCAGCAGCGTTTCTGGGTCTGCTTTGGCCACGTTTAACAAATAAGAGCGAACGTTTACTGGCCGTTGCGGCTTGCGCACTTGCCTTGGCGATGACGCCTTACTTTGTTCCGGGCGTTCCAATCATTTCAACTGCGCTGCTAGCGGTCTTCTTTGGATTGCGAGCCAAAATATGGAAGTAAATCTCATTGAGCCGTTCTGGCTCGCCGTTATTGGCACCAGTCTCTTCGCTTTTCTTTTGAAGATTTTGGGCCATAGCGTTCCAAAGAAATTCTTATCGCATCCACGTATCTTGAAGATTAATTCGCTGGTTCCGATCGCGCTTTTGAGCGCGTTGGTCGCGGTTCAATCTTTTACCAAAGATTCAAGAATCATCGCTGATCAAAGAATGGCTGGAGTTGGCGTGGCTGTACTAGCGTTGATTTTGCGAGCACCGTTTCCGGTCGTGGTTATTTCAGCGGCAGCAACATCAGCTGCGTTATTCCATATAGGTTGATTGAGTTTACGAAATCACCAGAAGGTCTAGGTTGATTGAGTTTACGAAATCACCAAAAGGTCTAGGTTGATTAAATAATTTTTAGCGCTTCGAGCTTCGCCTTAAGATCGTTATCTGAAGGCTCAGTTAGATGTGTTCCATCTGAGAATACGATTACCGGGATTGATTTCGCTCCCCCGTTAATTTCAATAACCTTCTCGGCTGCGCTGGCATCAGCTTCGACATCGATGTGATTTACCTGAATATCGAGTTCTTCAAAGAGACGCTTTGAGCGACGGCAATCTCCGCACCAGTCAGCACCGTACATAGTGATATCTGCTTTAGCCATTTGCTTGCTCCTTACATAATTTTCTCAAGGCCGAAGGTCAGCCCTGGTTTATTGATAATGCTGCGCACGCCAAGTAACACACCTGGCATAAATCCGGCGCGATCTAGCGAATCATGACGAATTGTCAGAGTCTCGCCTAATCCACCTAGTAAAACTTCTTGGTGTGCGATTAACCCGCGAAGGCGCACAGAGTGAACTGGAATATCGCCAACTGTTGCACCGCGTGCACCGTCAAGAGAAGTTGTTGTTGCATCTGGCATCGCTGAAAGTCCGGCATCTTTACGTGCCTTAGACATTAACTCTGCAGTGCGAGCGGCTGTGCCGGATGGAGCATCGACTTTATTTGGGTGATGAAGTTCAATGATTTCAGCGGATTCGAAGTATTTGGCGGCCTTAGTCGCGAACTCCATCATCAAAACTGCGCCGATCGCAAAATTTGGCGCAATCAAGATTCCGACTGATGGGTTTGCAGCAATTAGCTTTTCTAGAGTTGCAATACGCGCTGCATCAAATCCTGTTGTGCCGACCACTGCGTGGATTCCATTATTTGCCAGAAATTCGAGATTGGCCATAACTGAATCAGGGGTTGTGAAATCTACAACTACTTGGGCACCGTTGGACTTTAAAGTTTCAAGTGAGTCACCAAGATCGAGGGCAGCAACGAGTTCGAGATCTGCGGCTTCAGTAACAGCCTTAACTACCTCTGCGCCCATTCGGCCACGTGCGCCGAGAACTCCGACTTTGATCATGACTTCAACACCTTTTCGAATTTTGCTTCGCTCTTAAATGGTCCGACAAGAGCAAGGGTAGGTGATTTGGTTAGAAATTCGCTGGCAATTTCGCGGACATCAGTTGGGTTTACGCGTGAGATCGCTTTAAGAATGTCGTCAAAACCCATTACCTGGCCGTAAACAATTTCATTCTTACCGATTCGGCTCATGCGCGAACCTGAGTCTTCTTGGCTCAAAACAAGTGACCCACGTACCGCGCCCTTGGCGCGTTCAATTTCCTCGTGGCTCATTCCGTTTTCGGAAACATCTGCCAATACCTCGCGAATTATTTCTACAACTTCAATTGCCTTAGTTGGATTACATCCGGCATAGAAACCGATCTGACCAGAGCCGGCGAACTGTTGAGCGTAGGCATAGACCGAGTAAGCCAAGCCGCGCTTTTCACGGATCTCTTGGAATAAACGTGATGACATTCCGCCACCGAGCGCGGATGCTAAAACTCCCATCGCAAAGCGACGTTCATCGCTACGCGCAACGCCTTCCATGCCATAGAACATATGTGCTTGTTCGGTCTTGCGCGTTAATAGACCAACGCTCTGCATCGGCTTGGTCTTAACTGGTGTATTTGGGCGAATCTGCGGTGAACCCTTAACGTCAAGGAAGTTATCGCGCGAAAGCGCTTCTTCAACCATTGCGACCACGCGCTTATGTTTAATATTTCCGGCAACCGCGACAACTAAATCCTGCGGCAGGTACTTCTTCTTGTAATAGTTAAAGACGCTACTGCGCGTCATATCGGAAATCGATTTAATCGTTCCCAGAATTGGACGACCTAGCTGCGTATCACCGTAGTAAGTCTCGGCATAAAGATCGTGTACTAGATCGCTCGGATCATCATCGCGCATCGCGATTTCTTCGAGAACGACTTTGCGCTCTGCATCAACATCAAGCGCCGATACGATTGAAGAGGTAATCAAATCTGAGACAACATCGATCGCCATAGGTAGATCGGTATCAATTACCCGCGCGTAGAAGCAGGTGTATTCCTTGCTCGTAAAGGCGTTCATCTCGCCGCCGACGGCTTCTATAGTTGCCGAGATTTCTAAAGCATTGCGACGTGTAGTGCCCTTAAATAAAAGATGCTCTAGAAAGTGAGAAGCCCCAGCAACGGCCGGGGTTTCATCACGTGAACCAACATTTACCCAGATACCGATCGCGGCGCTGCGTACCGACGGAACTTCTTCCGTGACGATACGCAGACCGCTAGGTAATACTGTGCGACGAACTGACATTTAGCGTTAGTTCTCTACTTACTCAGCGCTCGGGGTTGATCCATCTTCGAGAACTGGAACAAGTGAGAGCTTGCCCTTTGGATCGATTTCACCGATCTCAACTTGAATCTTGTCGCCAACCTTCATAACTTCTTCAAGGTTTTCAATGCGCTTTCCACCATGCATCTTGCGAATCTGAGATACGTGGAGCAAGCCATCTTTACCTGGCAT
>WLLM01000018.1 GCA_009700715.1 Actinomycetota bacterium | reverse complement strand
GTTTTGGGCCTTGGAAATATTGGTCCTGCTGCCGCGCTTCCGGTTATGGAAGGAAAAGCTGCGCTCTTTAAGCGCTTTGCAGATGTCGATGCTTGGCCAGTCTGTCTAGATACTCAGGATGTAGATGAGATTGTTCGCACCGTGCAACTTATTGCACCTGTCTATGGCGGCATTAACCTAGAAGATATCTCTGCACCACGTTGCTTTGAAATTGAAGAGCGTTTACGTGAACTGCTTGATATTCCAGTTTTCCATGATGATCAACATGGCACAGCAATTGTGGTTCTTGCAGCGCTTACAAACTCACTGAAATTAGTTGAGAAGAAGTTAAGCGAGATAACAATTGTTATGAGTGGTGCAGGCGCTGCCGGAACAGCAATCTCACGTCTACTCACCAAGAGCGGTGCGTCGAAAATTATCGCCTTTGATAAAGATGGATGTGTAACTCCTGGCTTTACCGGGAAGATATCTGACGCCATGAAAGGTGCGGATGTATTTATCGGCGTAAGTGCGCCAAACGTTTTGAATGAGGCGGATGTCGCAGTGATGGCTAAGGGCTCTATCGTCTTCGCACTTGCAAATCCGGATCCTGAAATTGATCCAGTCATTGCCCGTAAGTACGCTGCAGTTGTAGCAACAGGCCGAAGCGATCAACCAAACCAGATAAATAACGTGCTCGCTTTCCCAGGCATATTCCGCGGTTTGTTAGATGCACATGCGCACAAGATCACCGATGAACTTCTAATTGCTGCAGCCGAAGCGATCGCATCTTGCGTATCTGCGTCGCAATTAAATGCATCATTTATTGTTCCAAGCGTCTTTGATTCACAAGTCGTTGCCAAGGTAGCGGCGGCAGTAAAAAAGAGCGTCTAGATGGAGCTTGCCGCCTCATTTGATGCACAACTTTCCTCACTAGCGCCATTTATCTTCTATCTAGTTGTTGCAGCAATCGTCTTTATCGAAACCGGGCTCCTCTTTGGTTTCTTTCTTCCCGGTGATTCGATTCTCTTTAGCGCAGGGTTAGTTGCGGCATCTCACGGAAATATCAATATCGTAATTTTAGTTACGGCAATTTTTCTAGCTGCATTCTTTGGCGATCAAGTTGGCTTTGTTATTGGTCGAGTAATAGGTCGTCCCTATTTAGATAAACGTCAATCTCCTCGAATGAAAAAGATGATTGCAAACGCCGAAGAGTTTTACGATAAAACTGGCTGGTGGGCGGTTGTTGCGGCTCGCTTCTTCCCATGGATACGTACATTTGTTCCACCAATTGCAGGCGCTGCGATGATGAATTACTACCGTTTCTTGTCAGCAAATGTTCTAGGTGCTTTTCTTTGGGGAGTTGGAATCACTCTCGCGGGTTTCTACGCCGCGACGTTGCCGTGGGTGAAGAGCTCGTCTTATGCGATTGCAACTTTCTTTATTTGCGCTTCGCTAATTTCAGCTTGGGTAAATTTCCGACGCCGCCAACAACCACCCCAAGATAAGTCATAAGAATTCCAGTAACCAAGTAGGCGCTTACTTGTACGCCTTGAGTTGGTGAGTAAAGATCGATAAGAAGTGAGCCAACTAGCTGGCCGCCCACGCTGATGAGTGTGAAAGTTAAAACACCTAAATGCTGAACTATTGTTGAAGTAAAGGCGATGTAGATAACACCAATTGTTCCACCGGTGTACATCCACCAAGGTCCTGCAGGAAGTGCCACGACTTCAGCGCGATTAATTAGAACACCGATTGTTAAGAAGATAACTAGAAAAGTAGTTCCCATAATGAAGTTAAGCCACGAAGTTGCAAAACTCTGATTGGTGCTTTCATTAATCTGCCCATTAAGCGCGCGCTGCACGCCAACAATTGCCCCTGCAAAACAGCCAAAAACAACCGCCAAAATCGATAGATTCTTGGCGTCAATCCGATCCAAGACTGAAATTAGTACGGCTAATACCGTTACTCCAGCAGCTGCAACACGCCTAACCGTTATATGTTTTTTGCCGCCACCAGTTAAACCGATGCGATCCACCATAAGCGATGCGGCAGTTTGTCCTGCTATCGATGCCACCGAATAAATAGCAACGCCGATTATTGGAACGATTTGCGTTTGCACTGCTACAAAGCTTCCACCTAGCATTCCCGCAAATAAAGTCCATGCGGGAATCTCTTTCTTAGAAACAGCGGTCCGCAAATTTCTCATCCCCGCCTTAATTGCGGGGGTAAAAATTGAGATCAGAGAAATGATAATTAGACCAGAGCCAAATGAGACCAGCGCTGCTTCGACCGGATTTCCCATGCGGTGGGAAAGTTCTCCATTAGCGCGCGCTTGGAGCGCAATCATTAACCCAGATATTGCGGCGAGAAAATCTAACTTTGAATTACTTTTAGTCACTGTGGATGAGTGCCATGGAATTCACGCTTATCTGCGATCCAATCCATAAGTGCAAAAAGTACGCCGGAGATAACAAAGGTGAGGTGGATAAGGATGCGCCAGACAGTGCCCTCACCGACTTCAGCTTTCCCAGCTAAGCCAATGAAATCTTTTAGGAGTTCGATGACAGAGATCGCTACCAAGGAGCCGATGAGTTTGATTTTAAGTCCGCTGAAGTCAATTGTGCCCATCCAGTGTGGACGGTCTTTAGATTCAGTTGCAATATCAATGCGAGAAACAAAGTTTTCATATCCTGCAAAAATCACCATGAGAATCAGATTCGCAAGAAGTGTTAAATCCAAGAGCGCTAGCAACGCAAGGGTGAATTCGCTTGCGTTCATTTCAGAAGTCTTTTCTGCAAGATGC
This sequence comes from Actinomycetota bacterium, assembly GCA_009700715.1. Lineage (GTDB taxonomy): Bacteria > Actinomycetota > Actinomycetes > Nanopelagicales > Nanopelagicaceae > Planktophila. Next base: position 7,394 of record WLLM01000018.1, on the reverse strand, counting down.
CAAAATTCAACTATAAATCTATAGGCGAGCAGGATTAGGGCGCCAACCAAGCCTAAGTAAAGTGGGGCCAATAAGAAACGGCTACGGAAAAGGACTACTTCTATGCCATGGGTAATTCGACTCATGGAGAGATTTTAACTCACTGATCTAGTTGGACCGTGATTTCTAGCCATTCTTCTTCGCGAGTGTTTAATTCGTCGCGTTGTACTTCTAATTCTGCGCTGATTCTTAATAAATCTTCGGGGTTGAAGGCTGCCGCTTCAAGAGCGCTTTCTAAATCTGCCACCTTTTCTTTTGCTTTTTGAATTTGTCTTTCAACTCTTACTAAATCTTTCTTTAATTGTCTTTGTTCCGCTGCAGAGGAGACTCCTTTCTCTTTTGACGCTTCGGTTGGCTTATTAAGCGAATCAGATCGCTGTTCCAAGTATTGATCTACACCGCGCGGCAAATCGCGAAGTGCGCCATCTCCAAGCAATCCAACAAAGCGGTCGCAGACTCTTTCTAAGAAATATCGATCGTGAGATATCACGATCAAAGTTCCGCCAAAACTATCTAGCAGATCTTCTAGTTCTGTCAGAGTTTCAATATCGAAATCATTTGTAGGTTCATCTAGCAATAAAACGTTAGGTGAATCCATCAGCAAGCGAGTCAACTGCAAGCGCCGTTTTTCTCCACCAGAGAGATCGCCAACTGGCGTCCATTGTGAATCTTTATCGAAACCTAAGCGCTCACAAAGTTGCGAAGCGGAGAGAGTTTTGCCATTTCCGAGTTCAATATGAGCTGCAACTTTTTCAACTGCTTCAAGCACACGCCACGTTGGATTTAACTCATCTAAATGCTGCGTAAGAAAAGCAGCTTTAACGGTTACACCAGTAACTAGTTTCCCAGCGAACGGCTGAACTTGTCCCGCCAAAGTGCGCATAAGTGTGGTCTTACCAGCGCCATTTATTCCAACAATGCCAATGCGATCGCCTGGTCCAACGTTCCAATAAAGATCATCGATCAACTCTTTCTCGCCAGCGCGAATTTGCGCATGGTGCGCTTCGTAGACCGTGTTACCAAGACGGTTTCTCGCAAAACGTAGAAGCTCTCCTTGATCACGTGGCGCTGGCTCCTCTGCAATCAATACATTTGCGGCGTCAACTCTAAATTTTGGTTTAGTCGTCCGTGCTGGTGCACCTCGACGTAGCCATGCCAACTCTTTTCGGATTAGGTTGTTGCGTCGCGCATCCATTGCATTTGCTTGGCGCGCACGCTCGGCTTTAGCCAGAACAAATGCTGAATATCCGCCGTCATACTCTTCAACTTTTCCGGCAACAACCTCCCAAGTGCGATCGGTTACTGCATCAAGGAACCAGCGATCGTGAGTTATAACTAAAACGGCTAAGTTTTTGCGTTGATTTAAATGGTTGGCAAGCCAGGCGACGCCTTCGACATCTAAATGGTTTGTTGGTTCATCGAGCAAAATTAGATCAAGTTCATCAATTAAGAGTTTGGCTAATCCGACTCTGCGCTTTTCTCCGCCAGATAAAGTACCGAATTTACGTTCAAATAAATGATCATCGAATCCACCGAATAAACCGGTAAAGACTTCGCGAACTTTTGAATCACTAGCCCATTCATGTTTTGCCATTTCACCAAGAACAACATCTCCAACAGTTGAATTGGGATCTGCTTTATCTACTTGCGAAAGTAATCCAATTTTGACGCTATTTGCCTTTGTTACGCGACCTTTGTCGGGAAGCTCAATAGCGGCTATAACTTTCATTAACGTGCTTTTGCCAGAGCCATTTCGCCCGACTATTCCGATGCGTTCACCTTCAGAAACTCCGAGTGAAACGTTTTCCAGCAGCGCTCTAATATCAAAGGCCTTTGAGACCTCTTCTATATTGACAAGATTGCGCGCCACGATGGGAGAGCGTACCTTTCAACTATGAAAGCCACTGACCGCCAATTTGCACTAGATCTCGATGCGCGCGATCCACTGGCTCGCTTCCGTTCGCAGTTCGTGATTAACGATCCCAATATCTGCTATTTAGATGGCAATTCACTTGGCCGTCTGCCACTTGCGACGATTGATGCGGTCAATTCATTTATGAAAGATGAATGGGGCCCAGAAGTTGTAACTGGATGGGGTCATTGGGTTGATGAGGCGCAACCAACTGGAGATCTAATTGGCCGAGCCACCCTAGGTGCAGCCGCTGGGCAAGTCTTAGCTTGCGATACGACTTCAGTTAATTTCTATCAATTGGCACTCGCAGCTATCAATGCGCGTCCTGGTAGAAAGACCATCATCACCGATGCCGCTAACTTTCCAACAGATCGCTACATTCTCGACGGTATAGCGAAGCAACTCGGCCTTAATTTAATAATTATCGATAACGAAACTCCGGGCAACGCTGACAACGAGCGAATTACTCCGGAAATTTTGGCTCCATATTTAAGCGATGATGTAGCTCTAGTAACGCTGGAAGTAATTCAATATCGCTCGGGTGCTCGCAATGACATCAAATCTCTAACAGATTTGGTTCGCAAACATGGCGCATTTATGTTGTGGGACGCTAGCCATGCTGTTGGCGCGATCGAAATGGATTTCGATAAGAACGGCGTCGACATCGCAGTTGGCTGCACATATAAATATGGAAACTCCGGCCCTGGTTCACCAGCTTGGTTATATGTGAATAAGAAAGTACAAGCAGAACTTCAGGTTCCAATTCAAGGATGGTTCTCGCAAGGTGATCAATTTGCGATGGGCGCCGTATTTGAAAAAGCCGAAGGTATTCGCGGATTCCAAATTGCTAGCCCATCTCTAATCGGTTTGCGTTGCATTAAGAGCGCATTCACCATGATTGAAGAAGCGGGTATTGGAGCGATCTCTGAAAAAGCGGCAATCGGTACTGAGATGATGATTCAACTCTATGACGCTTGGTTAGCCGATCTTGGTTTCACATTACTTACTTCGCGTGATCCACAAGAACGCGGTGGCCATATTTCACTTGGGCATCCGGATGCTGCGCGAATTTGTGTTGCGCTGCGCGAATTTGCCGACGTTATTCCAGATTACCGAACCCCAGATTCGATTCGCCTAGCGATAGCCCCGTTACCAACTTCTTACGTTGAAGTTTGGGATGGCTTTGCGCGAATTCGTGATTTAGTTGCATCGCGCCAATACGAGCAGATTAAAGCTACAGATTCACGTGTGACATGAGCGATTCAAAATTTGATTCTGCTCTCACATACACTTCCTATCTTGCAGTTGACGAATTACTAAAGCTGCAAAAGCCCCTATCTAAAGCTGCTGATTCTGAAGGTCCAGAACACGATGAAATGCTCTTCATCATCATCCATCAGAGTTATGAACTCTGGTTTAAACAGTTAATTCACGAGTTCAACGCCGCGGCAAAATCTCTTGAAGCTGGTGATACCCATCGTTCACTTGCGATCTTGGGCCGCATTCGCACAATTCTAAAAGTTTGCGTTACTCAGGTGGATATTTTAGAAACTATGACTCCCCTGCAATTTAACGCTTTCCGTGGATATCTATCATCATCGAGCGGTTTCCAATCTGCACAATTTAGAATGGTGGAAGCTTTATTAGGACGCCGTGATTCAAAGATGGCATCACATTTACCTTTAGATATTCAGAGAGAAATTACTGAAATTTCTTCACGTAATTCAATTTGGGATTCAACTCTTGCATACCTCGCAAAGCGCGGCCATAAAATTCCTGACGAAATTCTTACTCGGGATAAATCAACACATTACCAATCTGATCCGAGAGTCCTAGAAGCGTTGCTTGAAGTTCATCGTAATGACCCAGAATCTGCAATGGTCTGCGAACGTTTAGTCGATATTGATGAAGGACTTCAAGAATGGCGTTATCGCCACGTAAAAATGGTGGAAAGAACTATCGGGCAGAAATCTGGAACTGGCGGTTCTGACGGTGTTAAATACTTAGCAAGTACTTTATTTAATCCGGTATTCAAAGATCTTTGGGAGATCCGTTCGCAGTTCTAAATTACTTCGGCAGACCTGCAATAACAATCTCGGAGAGTTCTTTACGTACTCGCGGCGCAAGTTCGCGTTCGGCAGCTGGTCCCTCGAGTTTCTCGGGTGCATCTTGCTTTCCAATTGCAACTACTACAACAGGTGTTAAATCAGTAGGCATTTCTAAAACCTCAGCGCTCTGTGTGCGATCAAAACCGGTCATTTGGTGAGCTACAAAACCTCGGTGATGAATTTCAAAGACCATTTGTGAGACAGCAAGACCACAGTCGTATTGATAATCCGCATGAATTGATCCGTCATCTTTTGTAGTTTTCGCCGCTACGGTGATCAATACCGCAGAATTCTTCGCCCAGGATTGATTAAATGGGGCCAGCGTTGAGAGGGTTTTTGCGAAGAGATCATCGCCATTTCGAGCAACGAAGAAGCGCCAAGGCTGACCGTTAAATGCTGACGGCGCCCAGCGCCCAGCCTCAAGGATCGCGATCAGATCTTGATCTGTCACAGCAACTGTCGGATTTAAGGAACGTGGGCTACGACGGGTCGCAATAATTTCGTGAACTGGCTGTGATGTCTCTGCTCTCATGAGACGAGAGCCTAACGCTGATCTTTATAACTTGCCCGCTGAATGTAAATACAAGATAACGATGATTGAAATTACAGCAGCTCCGGCAACCATCGCTAGTTGCGCCCATTTTGGAATTCCAACTTTATCGGCTGCCTTCTGTGCATATGTTCTGGTGTGAACCATTACTCGCGCCGCCCATGCAAATTCCGAAGCCAAGATTCCAAGTCCAGCAAGAACAATTAATATTCCAGGACCAGGACCAACTAATGCGATTGCGCCCAGAACTGTAATTAATCCGCCAACCAATCCAATTAAAACACGCCAAACTAGTCTGCCGATGGGAGTCTTCTTAAACCAAGTTCTAATTCTCATTTAGTTTTGATCACCTCAATTAGCTCACCGTAAGCATCTTCAGCGATTTGTGCACGGCGACGTTTATAACTTTCAGATGCGCCCGCGATTAAATGCTCGAAGCGCTTATCTCCCTTAATTAACGGGTGAAGTTCTTTGGCGGTGTTTTGATCTCCCCAAACAGGTGGTTCTTGGCGAGTCACTTGAACAACAATGTGTGGGTGTAAGAATCTGTAAACAAGTCCCAGTCGACGTAAACCTAAGTAAGCGACATGACGTAATCCGCGATTTATATGTTCTTGAACTGTTAAACGAATATAAGTTATTCGTGATGGACGAATCGGTTCTTTCGCCGTTGCTAAATCGTAAAGGATTTTCGCAATCTCAGCACCACCCGTTGTATCTGGAAGCTCAGCACATTTAGTTGATAAACGAGCGCGTACTTCAGGGTTCTGTAGTTCGCGCACCTTTGCGGTGATATCTAATAAATCTGCTTGGTCGGCACGAAGTGCGAATCCAAAGTCGTGACACCACTTGGCCCGCGCTTCTTGATCATCGGTGCCGCGGATATTTGAAACAAATACCGTCGGTACTTTTGCAGGAAGGAGCTCATGAACTCCGTTGTAGCCAGTTGCACATACTCCGGCATCAAATGCATGGAGCACCTTGGCTAGTGGGAAGTATCGGACAACACGAATATCTAAGCCCTCAGGCGCCAAAGACTTGCCATCTTTATCTAAAGGTTGCTTGGTCAGAATTACTTGTAAATCTTTCCAGCCAAGTAAGCCCGATAACGCAGCGGTCATCTTTTCGTTTACATCGCTGTCGCCAGTTCCGAGCTGTACCAACACCGCTGGGCGGTTGAGATCTAAACCGAGTATTTTCCGTGCTTCATCACGATCGAAAGCGGTCTCTCGCTGGAACAACGAAACTGGAGATGTAAGAGTCGCATCATTGCGTACTGCAGTTGGTCCGAAGTCATATGCGCGTGCGATATCGCCTGGTTCGACGATGTGATCCATCATCTTTGATTGCAGACCTAAAACAAATCTTTGTGGCTTCTTCTGCCATAAACCGCGGCGAACCCAAACTAAAGAAAGTTTCGGGTGTCCAAACTTTGCAGCGATAACACCTGGGTAAGGAACAACCCCATCAAAAGATAAAACTTTTGCACCTGTTTCATCAACCAAGGCAAGTAAGCGATCACGTAAGTACGCATCCCATTTTTCGCGTGACATCCATAAGCGATCGCGACCTGGAATATATTCGCAACGAATCCCCATAAATTCTGGAACTTCGGCAATTCCGCCGGCCATAGAAACAATAATTGGATTTGCATATTCTTTTAGCGCAAGTGCGATTGCAGATGCGCGTGCAAGGTGGCCCATTCCGACGCCATTGCTTGTTGCAAGAATTATTGTGGGTTTTTCCATAACGCCCTAAAGTTTATGAGAAACGCCCGAACTTCTCGCATAAAAAGGCCTGGGGGTTGCAACTTTTTTTAACTTCGGAGATACTTAACCCCTATTCGAAAGAATAAAAAACGACGGGGAGAGTACTTCTCAAACGAGTTTCTAAATCAGAAACCTTTGCCGTACAGCTTTACAATGATTACACAGTCGCATCACGCACAAACTTTTAGATCAGTTCCAGCAACATCAACGCCAATTTCGCCTGAGAAAGTAGCCTCTTTACTGGCCTCAGAATGGGCGCTCTTCACTAAAAACACCAAGGGTTCGGAAGCTGAGAGCGCACGTTCCCAGAAGTCCCTCCCTCTAGGTGTCACCTCAAGTTTCCAACATTGGGATCCATATCCAATCTCAATCGTCTCCGCTAAGGGCGCTTGGATGACCGATGTTGACGGTCGCCAACTCCTTGATTTATCTATGGGCTTTGGCGCAATGCTCGCCGGCCACCTCAACCCTGTTGTGGTTGAAGAAGCAAAAGCAGCGCTTGATACCGGAATGCTCTTCGTAACTCCATCACCAATTTCAACTGATGCTGCAGAACGAATCTGTCGTCGTTTCGGAATTGATCAAGTTCGATTTACCAACTCTGGCACCGAATCAACGATGTATGCAGTTCGCGTTGCTCGTTCGGTTACCGGAAAGAGCGACATCGTAAAAATTGAAGGTGGCTACCACGGTAGCTACGACCCATTCGTTGTTTCTAGTAAGCCTTCTGTAGATAAGGCTGGAGATCCAGAATCTCCAACTCCTGTTGCAGATTCAAACTTGGTAACCGGAAATGTTCATGTGGTTCCGTACAACAACACAGACGCACTAGAGCGCATCTTTGAAAAGCACTCAAAGACAATTGCCTGCTTTATCGTCGAACCAGTTCTGGAAAATATCGGAATTGTTCTTCCGGATGCGGGTTACCTAGAGCGCGTTCGCGAGCTATGTGATCAATACGGAATTATTTTAATATTTGATGAAGTAAAAACTGGACTTACTGCAGGACATCAAGG
>WLLM01000017.1 GCA_009700715.1 Actinomycetota bacterium | reverse complement strand
GGTGTGACTGTGCGTTCTTCAAGTTCTGGATCAAGAATGACCATTAATTCATAGTGACGCATGCGTTAACCCGACCTCCTCTGGACTAAGACGGCCACGGTATTTCCGTGACAGGAGGGTTAGTGCTTCTTTGTTTAGCCCCCGATGGGAGCCTCACGCTGAAGGGTTAAGGGTACGCGCTGGCGCTATCAAAGAGAAATTCACGCAAGGATCTGTGGGCGGCTGGCCCCTGGGTGCCTCCGGCCAGGCCGCGGCGGACCAGGACGGCGATTAAGTAGATAGTCGCTGCGATCCGTAGCAAAGCAATAAGTGCATATCCATAGAGCGGAAGGCCGAACTTCGCACCAGTAACGCTGGCTAAGTGCTGCCAGATTGCAACATGGTAAATAACTTCGGCGCCCTGCCAGATCCAGAAAGCATGCAGGTCGCGTTTATCAACTAGCGCTATCACGGCGAGTGGGGTTAGCCATAAAACATATTGAGGTGAGTAAACCTTGCTGGCAACCATCACTGCGGCGAGAACGATAAAACTTAAAGATGCTAGAGATGGAACGTTGCGGAGTTCCAAAATATAAATTGTGATCGCTGCAAAGGCGGCAAGCAGAACTAGAATTGAAAGATAGTTAAGGTTTGCCAGATTTACACCCAAAGCGGTGAGTGCATACCAAATCGATCCCCAGTCAGAACCGCGCGAGAGGTTTAACTGATAGAAACGTAACCAACCTTCGGGGGTTGTTAGATAAACCGGTAAGTTGATTGCGGCAAATGTTGCGGTTGTTAAAAGTAAATAGCGAACTGCGCCAGATATTTGGTTACGTCGCAAAAAGATAAAGAGAATCGGAAGTAATAAAAATATCGGCATAAACTTTGTAGAAATTGAAAGGCCGAGAGCTAGCGCGCTTATATCCAATTTCTTTCGGTCAAACCAATAAATTGCGCCAAGCATCGAAATAATCGCCCAGAGATCCCAGTTGATATATAGCGATGCGATCGCCGCAGGAGCCAGTGGTGTTAGATATGCAAATTCGGGTCGTATCTTCGCAACAACCAGCGCTATAAATATAAAGAGCAGTGCGAGAAAAGCGATATTTGCGTAATAGTAATTTTGTAGTGCGTCATCTCCTGCTGGAATTACCTTGGCAATCGCCCACATGATCGCACCAGTAACAACTGGATATTCAACCGATGCATCCCCATTGGAATAGGCCCAATCGCCTTTATTTAAGCCTCTTTCGCCATAGAGCGCAGGTATATCGGAATAGCAAGCATGAATGTATTGATCTGGTGTTGACCAATTTGTTGAAGTGCAGTGGTTAAATTTTGCAAAGCTAATTATTGAAGCAAGTATCGCTAGCGCGATTAACGCACGTGCACTTTTCTGCACAAGCTATTTGGCCTTCATTGATTGTGTTCCGCCACTAGTCATAACTACTGGATCTAGTCCACCAATATTTGCAGGCGCCGGGAAACTCATTACAGGTTCACCTTTAAGTGCGCCCTTCATAAATGCTGTCCAAATACGAGCCGGGAATGTTCCACCGGTTACCGATGTAAGTCCACCGATTCCATTTAGTGATTCAGATGCACTGTCGCGGAAGAGTGCAACGGATGCTGCTAGTTGTGGTGTGTAAGCGCTAAACCAAGCTGATGCATTTGATTGGCTAGTACCAGTCTTGCCAGCTGCGGGACGACCAAGTGCCAGCGCTGCTGATCCGGTTCCGCCATTTACAACGCTCTTCAGTGCGTAAGTTAAATCGGCCATTACATCTTTAGAGAAGACCTCTTGGGTTTGTGACGTGCCTTCATAGAGGACACCTTTATTCGGTCCTGTAACAGTTGCAATTAAATATGGTTTTGAGTAAATACCTTGCGCTGCAAATGTGGCATAAGAGTTTGCAACGTCAATAACGTGTGGGCTGGCAACTCCGAGTGAAACAGAGGGTGCCGGAACCATTGCTACTGATTCAGGGATACCGGCACGTCGCGCAACATCTACGACTTTATCTAGACCTGCTTTTTGGCCGAGCGGAACATAGACAGTGTTAATTGAGTGCTTCGTTGCCTCAAGTAAATCGATCTGCCCCCAGCCTTCATTTCCGTAATTGGAAACTTCGTATGGCTTTCCTAAATCGTCGAATATTTGTGGCGAATCGCCGTTCCACATTGAAGTAAGAGGTATCCCCGCTTCAAGCGCTGCAATTAAGGCAAATGGCTTAAAAGTAGAGCCGGCTAGCGCAATTGACTGGGTGGCATCGTTTAATTGGCGAGCTAAATAATCACGGCCGCCATAGAGCGCAATGATTTCACCGGTACCGGGACGAATTGCAGCTAAACCGATTCTTAAATTTTCGGGCGCTTTCTTTGGATACAACTTTGTTACTGCGTCAACTGCCGCTTGCTGTGCGCGTTGATCGATCGTTGTCTTAATTACAAGTCCACCAACAAGTAGTTGGTCTTCTGAGAAACCTAGCTTGCCCATCTCTTTTTGAACTGCGGCAACAATGTGTCCCTTTGGACCGCTGAGTTGACCAGTTTTGGTACGCGGAATAACGATTGGGAGTTTTGCCTTTGCGGCATCTTCTGCAGAAATCCACTTTTGATCAAGCATTCCATTTATTACATATTGAAAACGGTTTGCTAGGCGTTCGGCATTATCTTTCGAGAGCGCTGGATCGTAATAACCAGGTGAACGCAAAATACTTGCGATGACCGCAGCTTGTGACAGCGAAAGTTGGTTGGCATTTCTATTGAAGTACTGCTGAGATGCGGTTTGCACGCCATAAGATCCGCGGCCAAAGTAAATTGTGTTTAAGTAATTTTCAAAGATTTGATCTTTAGAAAGTGAATTTTCCAGCTTAAGCGAAATTACAAGTTCTTTGATTTTTCTTTGAATTGTGCGGCTTGGGGAAAGAAAAGCAGTTTTCGCATATTGCTGCGTAATTGTTGATCCGCCTTCACCATTTAAGGATCCGGATTTAAGGTTATTGATTAGTGCACGTGCAATACCTGTAACGCTAAATGCTTTGTTCGAGTAAAAATTGCGATCTTCGGCTGCGAGAACTGCATTTCGTAAATTCATCGGAATTTTGGCCAGCGGCAAGATCTGACGATTCTGCGAACCGATACGACCAATCTCTTGGCCATTTGAATATTGAATAATTGTTGATTGACTATTTACATAGGCGTTTGGATCAGGAATAGAAACCGTGAACCAGGCAAACGCGAAGAGCGTGGATCCAGCGATAAAACCAAAGCCGGCTAAGAAAATACCGGCGCGAATTAGCTTTCTGCGGATCATTTCTTAAGGTTACCCTTTAACCCAATCTTCATCTTCTAAGGTGCGTACGCGACGGGGTGGCTTTCGCTCATTTCCGTCTCCTAATAGATATGAAGAGCAGAGATGGTTCCAAGAACATTCGCGGCAGACTTCAACGATATACACCGCAAACTCACCAAACTCTTTCTCCATCTCAAGTAACTCGATCTCAGTCTTGATACGTCCTGAGAATTGGCCGAGTTGATCTCCAAATGTGTAACGCAATTCGACCAGTGAGTCCTTTTTGCAGACCGGACAATTTCGAGACGCTTTTTCACCATGATATTTCGCGGCACGCATTAGATATGGATCAGCATCACAGGCATCGACAACACCGCGAAAGAGCGCCAGTAAAGTGGCGCGCTTATCGAGTGAATAATCGATGAACGAACGCTTAGATTTCATAGTGAGAGAAGGATAATCCTCTTTTCCGGACTTCGCCCGACTACCCTTTAACTATGAACGTCTGGCAGCTGCTTACCGATCGCAAATTTTCACGTTTGCTTCGTTTGCGCTGGATGGGTCAGATGACCGATGGAATTTTCCAAAGTGCACTTGCATCTTTTGTTCTCTTTTCACCAGAACGTCAGGCAGATGCGCTAAATGCGGCTCTGGCATTTGCAGTTGTACTTCTGCCGTATTCACTTATCGGACCATTTGTCGGAACGATTTTGGATCGCATTTCACGACAGCGTGCGATTATGTTTTCGAATCTAACGAGAGCGGCCACCCTTTCTGTGATTGCGCTCTTAATATTTCAGGGCCGCACCGGAGTTGAGTTAACAATTTTTGTGCTCATTGCATTTGGTGTTAACCGCTTAATTCTCGCGGGGCTTTCGGCGGGTATTCCGCTAATGATTGAAAGTAAATCATTGATAAGTGCTAATGCTTTAGCTGTTACGGGTGGTTCTGTTTGGGTAGTTCTAGGTGGAGGCATTGGGTTAGGACTGCGCCGCTTACTTAATGGGGATACGACGGCTGATCACGCTGATGGCTACATAATTTTGGTTGCCGCGGCTGGATATTTACTTGCAGCGCTTTTTGCTTCGTTATTAAAGAAGAAAGAGATTGGTCCGCTTGATCACGAGATTAAGAACGCTAGTTTTGCGCAAGGCGTCATTGAAATGCGCGAAGGTATCCGTTTTCTGCGCCAGCATATGGATGCGGCGCGAGGAATCGCTGCTATCGCAATACATCGAGGTGGAATCACGGCGCTGACTTTGATCGCGCTTTTATTGGAACGAAACACTTTTAACGATCCCGCAGATAGCGAAGCAGGCTTAGCTGGTTTGAGTTTCACTTTATCGATCGCTGCGGTTGGTTTTGTTATAGGTGCTGTCTCTGCGCCATATGGAGTTCGTAAAGTTGGACGACATCGTTGGATGAGATTCTCACTAATCGCCAGCACTTTTGGTCCGCTCTTTATTTTATTTGTGAGAACGCCCTTAACTTTAATTTGCGCGGCCTTCGTTACAGCTTTATTTGGGCAGAGTTTAAAAGTAACCAATGACGCGCTAGTGCAATCGAAGATCGATGATATTTATCGCGGACGCGTCTTCTCGGTTTATGACGTAGTAGTAAATGGCGCAATTGTTTCAGGTGCAGTCATTGCCGCGTTGTTGCTTCCAAATACGGGCGATACATATCTTGTGCCAGCGCTTGTATCTGCTATTTACTTACTTGCTGGCGTGCGCTTACTTCGTGGTGGGGTTTTCTTTGCTCCACCAGTCAAGTAATTCTTTTGTCGCACGTTCTTCGCCAAGCGGACCATTTTCAAGTCGCAGCTCAAGTAGGAAATCTAAAGCCTTACCAACTGCAGCAGAAGGTTTCAGGTTGAGTAACTTCATAACTTGGGCACCATCTAAGTCGGGGCGAATCTTTGAAAGTTCTTCCTCTTCCATCAACTTTGCAATGCGTGCTTCGAGCGCGTCATAAGTCTTCGCTAAACGCTCGGCCTTCTTGGCATTACGTGTCGTGCAATCGGCGCGCGTTAAAACATGTAAATGCACCAGTAAATCACCAGCATCGCGAACGTAACGACGTACTGCTGAATCCGTCCATTCCCCATCTCCATAACCATGAAAACGCAGGTGGAGCGCAACTAACGTTTCAACTTGTTCGATGGTGTCGCCATCAAAACGTAGAGCTTTTAGGCGCGCTTTTGCCAAGCGTGCACCAACAATTTCGTGATGATGAAACGAAACTCCACCACCAGCAATTAAATTACGTGTTTTTGGCTTTCCGATGTCATGAAGTAGTGAAGCTAAACGAATAATTAAATTCGGGCCGCCTAATCGATCTTCATGTGAAATCGCTTGCTCTAAAACGGTAATGGAATGCTCATATACATCTTTATGGTGATGGTGTTCATCAATCTCAAGACGCAATTTAGGAATCTCAGGCAGAACAATTTCGGCTAAACCGGTTTCTACTAAAATCGTAATTCCAGTGCGTGGGTTCTTTGACATGAGCATCTTGGTAAATTCATCGCGCACTCGTTCGGCAGAAATAATTGAAATGCGGCTCGCCATATCTTTCATTGCTTGTAATACATCGGGAGAAATTTCAAAGCCAAGTTGGCTGGCAAAACGTGCAGCGCGCATCATGCGTAAAGGGTCATCTGAGAAAGAATTTTCTGCCTTTGATGGAGTTCTTAAAACTTTCTTCGCTAAATCTTCTAGACCGTTGAATGGGTCAATAAATTCTGGCTTCTTTGTTGTTAGCTCTAGCGCCATTGAGTTAACAGTGAAATCGCGACGTGACAAGTCGCCCTCGATTGAATCACCATATTCAACTTCTGGTTTGCGACTATCTGGATCATAACTTTCGGTTCGGTAGGTTGTAACTTCAACAGTTGTATCCCCACGTTTTCCGGCGACTGTTCCGAATTCAATTCCGGTATCCCAAACGTTTTCAGCCCATGCTTGCAAAATCTTTTTTGTAACTTCTGGTCGAGCATCTGTTGTGAAATCTAAATCGTTTCCGAGTCGACCAAGAAGTGCATCGCGAACTGGTCCGCCAACTAAAGCTAAGCGAAATCCTTGGGCGGCAAAACTCTGGGCGAGCGAACTTGCTAGCGGTGCCCGTTCGATGAGTGAGGCGATCGCAACTTCTCCCGCGGCTCCTAATGCACTCGTCACAATAGATAAGGTTAGAGCAGTACCCTTGCTCTATGACCCCGGCACCTGGTGCGGGCAGCGAAGGTACGAAGAAGAAGCGCAGGCGTAAACGCCCCGCACATCGCGCCCCACTTTCTAACGATTCACCTGCCAAAGATGCGCAGGCTCCAAATAAGCGCCCGGCAAAGAGCCCTGCCAAGAGTTATGCCAAACGCGTGGATGAAGTCAGCGCTGGTGGTTTGGTAATCGATCACAGCGGAAAGAATGGTCTTCTGATCGGTCGCATTGATCATAAAGATGCCACTGGCAAGCGAATTCTCTGGTCGCTTCCAAAGGGGCATATCGAAGAAGGTGAAACTCCAGAGCAAGCTGCTCTGCGCGAAGTAGCCGAGGAGACCGGAATTCAATCCGCTATTGAAAGATCTTTGGGTGTAATCGATTTCTGGTTTATGGCCGGCGGAAAGAGAATTCACAAAACCGTTCATCACTATCTATTCCGTGAAACTGGTGGGTTGTTAGCACCGCAAGAAAGTGAAGTCGACGAAGTTGGCTGGTTCCCGCTTGCTGAGATCGTAGATCGTTTAGCTTATCCGGATGAGAAAAAATTAATTGCGCGCACAAATGCATCAGCGGAAGTTGAAGCGCAATGAAAAAATTTTCCGCGGTTATTTTAATTACGCTATTTTCAATACTTTCACTTCCGCATGCTTCTGCAGATAACACAGTGATCAAGTTGATTAGTAAACCCCATCAGTTATTCGATGGAACGTTTAGAAATGATGAGTTAACCAATGATTTATTGCCTACTGGTCGTCTGGGTAAGCCACTTGAGACCAAGCCAAAAGGTTTGCGTACTTGGGTAATTGATGGCGCGTTGCTTGATGAAGTTTCTGCGATGGCCGCTGGGTATCAGTTAAATAATAAGAAGCCGACCACAGGTCAACAGGTTGCAAAAGAATGGTTATCGAGGTTAATACTTCTAACCTCTGGAGATAAAGTGGTTGCGCTTCCTTATGGAAATCCAGATATTGATTTAGCTAAACGTTCGGCGCCGAGCGAACTGCGTCTCTATACAAGTTATGGATTAGAGCGAGTTGAATTCCATTTAAATCGGAAGATTTCAACTGAAAGTGGCCTGGTTTGGAGCACCGGGAAATCCAAATTAAGCCCGTTGCTTCGTAAGAAATATACGCAAGATCGTCAGGCGCTAACTGCATTGTCCTCAATTGTTAACGCGCCTGAAGTTAAAGCCCTGCGCGCCAAATTGGCGGTTTTGTTATCTCCTTCGCTAGATAAGAAAGATCGTGATTTCTTTTCTTACGATGCCGCTGAAGGCGTATCTCAAACTTTAAATCGATTGCGAGTCTCATCCGGAAAGTATCAAATTGCTTCTGAAACCGGCAAGGTTCCTGTAACGGTTACAAATGATTTCGATGTTCCGGTAAAAGTCGCTGTTAAATTAACACCACTTAATTCGCGTGTGCAGGTTTCTAACGTTGCCGAGTTTGCAATTGGCGCTAACTCACGTACCCAGCTTTCGATTCCCTTTACCGCTATCGCACCTGGAGCAACCACGGTTCTTGCACAGATAACAAACGCTGATGGGGAATTTGTAGGACCGGCTTCAAGACTTTCGATTAACGTGACTTTCTTCGACTCGCGCGTAACTTACTTCACCGTTGGCGCGGCGCTCTTGCTATTCATTGCGGCCTTAACCCAGACTATTCGTAGATTGCGAAGGGGGCGTCATGAAAAGTAATGAACTCTTCCGCGCCTCCGGCGTTATGGCAATTGGCACAATACTTTCGCGAATAACAGGTTTCTTCCGCGCGATATTGGCAGTTGCGGTATTGGGAACCGCACTTCTTGCAGACTCATACAACGTCGCTAACACGATGCCGAATATTCTCTACAACCTACTTGTTGGTGGAGCTTTAACTGCCATCTTTGTTCCGCAGTTAGTTAGATCTTTTTCAGATGAAGATGGCGGCCATGGTTTTGCATCGCGTTTAGTTACAACAATTTCTGGAATTCTCTTACTTCTCGTTTTGGTTGGAGTTATCTTCGCGCCAGCGCTAGTAAAACTTTATGCCCCTGAGTTTTCTACAGAAGGTTTCGAGCGCGAGTTTTCTATCGCAGTAGCTTTCACTCGTTACTGCCTGCCACAGATCTTCTTTTTAGGCTTATTTACAATGTTGGGCCAAGTAGCAAATGCTCGCGGATCTTTCGCTCCGCTGATGTGGGCACCGATCGCCAATAACCTCGTCGTAATTGTGATTTTCGGTGGAGTTCTCTTCATGCAAGAGAGCATCTCTATCGAAAATATCACCGCTGGCCAGATGCAACTGCTGGGGTGGGGAACAACTCTGGGCATTGTTGTGCAAGCGTTGATTTTGATCCCAGTTGTAAAGAAATCTGGAATTCGCTTGCGGCCAATCTTTGGCGTAGCTGGCCTCGGAAAATCCTTCTCTCTGGCAGGCTGGACGTTAGTTTATGTATTAATTTCACAAATCGGATACTTAATTACCGTAAACGTTGCAACCAGTGCTGCGGTTCGAAGCGCACAAGCTGGAATTACAACAGGTGTTGGATTCACACCATTTACTAGCGCTTACTACATTATGTTGTTGCCGTATTCGATCGTAACAATTTCAATTGTAACGGCGCTGCTTCCACATTTATCAAAGTTGGCTATCGAAAAGAATGTAGATGAAGTTAAGAAGCAGTTAATTCGCGCGATTCGCATGTGCGGAGTCGTAACCGTTCCAAGTTCTGTCGCTCTGCTTCTCTTTGGATCACTGATGACTGAAGTTCTCTACTTTGGAATCTCACTCGAAGACTCCAGATATATCGGCTATGTTTTATCAGCGCTGAGTTTAGGTTTGGTTGCTTTCTCAATTAACTTGATTTTGATCCGCGGTTTTAACGCTTTTGAAGATACTAAAACACAAGTACTCTCTATATTGATTATCAATATTATTTCTTCGGCGCTCTCTTACCTATTTTTAGCAACTTTAAAGAGTGAATATGTAACGATTGGTTTAGGCGTTGCCTTTGCGGTTAGCTACATAATTGGTCTCTTTGTAACTATCGCACTTTTAAAGAAGCACACCGGCAAACTTGAGCTTTCACAGTTTGCTGGCCAGCATGCGCGCCTTTATTTGGCTTCAGCGCTTTCTATGGTGCCCTTCTTTGCCCTCGCTTACTTCCTTAATTGGATGAACGATGACGCCCAGCCTGTTGTCGGTGTATTTCGTCTATTAATTGTTCTTCTCGGAAGCGGCGCTGGCTTTTTGGTTATCGCCCACTCGCTGAAGATCAACGAAATTGCGGCGATGCGAGAGTTCGCAATCTCACTTTTGGGTAAGCGCCGTGCTGCACGCGCAAAGTAATCTCGAATGGATACTCTGAGCACATGGTAAGAAATCTTGTAATCGTTGGTTCTGGCCCTGCTGGATATACCGCTGCTATTTATGCTGCACGCGCGCAATTAGATCCAGTTATCTATGAAGGTTCGGTAACCGCCGGTGGCGCGTTGATGAATACCACCGAGGTAGAAAATTTCCCAGGTTTTGTTGATGGAGTTATGGGTCCAGATCTAATGGATAACATGCGCAAACAAGCGAAGCGTTTTGGTGCCGAATTAATTACCGATGATGTTGCCGAAATGGATTTATCCGGTGATATTAAGATTATTAAAGATGGCTCCGGAAATACTGTTCAAGCTAAAGCGGTAATTCTTGCCATGGGTTCTGCATATAAAGAAATTGGTTT
>WLLM01000016.1 GCA_009700715.1 Actinomycetota bacterium | reverse complement strand
TGATACCTACCTTGGCCGCCACGATAGCGATCGCATTTATCGCTTCTTGGCCACCGATTCTCAACGATCTTTCTAAATTACGGATTGTCCAGTGGCTTGGTGAAATCTCTTACCCGTTCTACCTTTGGCATTGGCCCATATTGGTTCTACCAAGCACTCGCTTTGGTCGACCACTTACCTTGATAGAACGAGCGCTTTTAATTGCGCTTACCGCTTTAGCAGCTGACTTAACTCATCGCTTTATTGAAAAACCGATAGCCCGTACGAACCCATCCCAAAAGAAGATCCTGCAACTATCAATCTTTGGCACTGCCGGCTGCGCCTTATTGGCCGGTGCAATTCTCCTTAGTAGTTCAAACACAATAAGTTTAAGTAATGGACGATCTGTGTCAATCGCTGCGGTTATGGAAAAGCCGAAGGTTTATTTGGATGATTGCCATGTCAACAATGGGGAAACACTTTCCGGGGAATGCACATACGGGGATAAAGGTTCGCAACGCACGATCGTCCTTTACGGAGATTCCCATGCTGCGCAATGGTTTCCTGCGCTCGAAAAGATTTCAAAAGATAATGGCTTGAAATTAGTAAGTCTTACCAAGTCGGCTTGCCCGGCTCCCGAGGTAAAGAAGGTTGAAATTGGCGCATACAAGAACGCTGACTGTTTTGCTTGGCGCAAGAACGCGATCAAACGAATAGCCGAGATTAATCCTGATGCAGTCCTTCTCAGCGGCTTTCAACACTTTGACTTTCCGAAGAGTTACTCAAGCCGTGAAGTTTGGTGGGCACAAGGTCAGCAGATCGCTTTTAACCATCTCAATGGTCTGGCTAAACGATTGATTTATATAACTGATACCCCTCACCCCATTCGCGATATTCCAAATTGCTTGGCATCTGGCGCCGGAGAAAAATGTGATGGAAGCGAGAAATCAGCGGCTAAGGTAACTGGCGCCTTCACTGTCTTAAATCCAACTTCATGGTTATGTGGCAATAATTGTCCTGCAATAGTTGATGGCGTAGTTGCCTACCGTGACGCATCGCATATCAGTGTCGCAATGAGTGAAGCCTTGGCTCCTAAACTCGAAGATTTCCTAATAGCTCAAGGGGTACTTTAAATTGACCGCTCACACCAACGCTGAATATTTGGCAAAATGATGGCAGGATGCAGCCCGTGGCCGAGCTAATTTATTACTGCGGAACTATGGATAGCGGCAAATCGACGCTCGCCTTGCAAACGGCACATAACCATAAAAGCCGCGGTCGTTCGGGATTAATCTTTACAAGTAAAGATCGTGCAGGTTCGGGGGTCATTTCATCCCGTCTAGGCCTACAAAGCGCTGCGATAGAAGTCGATCAAAAGTTGGATCTTCATAAAATGGTCGTAGAAAAGTTATCTTTGGGCGATCGTATTGACTACATAATTTGCGATGAAGCTCAGTTCTACCAACCAGATCAAATCGAGCAGTTGGCCAAGATCGTCGATGGTTTGGGCATTGATGTCTATGCATTTGGAATTCTGGCCGACTTTCGAACCAAACTTTTTCCTGGTTCTGCTCGCTTAGTGGAGTTAGCTGATCGAGTGAACACTCTGCAAGTTGAAGCGCTTTGCTGGTGTGGGTCTAGGGCCACCCATAATGCGCGCACTATGGGCGGTGTGATGGTCACTGAAGGTGAACAAGTTGTTGTTGGTGATGTTGCACCTGGCGCTGAAGTTGCCTACGAAGTCCTATGCCGTCGCCACCATATGCGTCGAGTTACAGCGCGCGCATCTCGCGCAGGACATACCTCACCGTTACCTCTACCATTCACCGAAGAGTAAATATCTAAAGGAGAGAAAAATGAAGGTTCGTGGATACGCAGCGATGAAGGCAAATGCCCCACTTGCCCCTTGGGAATTCGAACGCCGCGATTTGGGAGCGCACGATGTCGCACTTGATATTAAATACTCAGGAATTTGTCACTCGGATATCCACCAGGTTCGAGAAGAGTGGGGTTCAGCGCTATTTCCAATGGTTCCTGGCCACGAAATCGCAGGAGTCGTATCCAGCGTCGGTTCAGCGGTTACCAAATTTAAAGTCGGAGATTTAATTGGCGTAGGTGTCTTTGTTGATTCATGTCGCACTTGCGATTCATGCAAAAAAGGTCTTCAGCAATACTGCATTGAAGGAATGACTGGTACGTACAATCAGTTAGAGCGCGATGGTAAAACCCCCGCAATGGGCGGTTACTCAAACATCATGGTTATTAATGAAGATTACGCAGTATCTATCCCGAAGAATTTATCCCTTGATGGAGTTGCTCCCCTGTTGTGTGCGGGAATCACTCTTTACTCTCCAATAAAGCATTGGAAAGCCGGACCAGGAAAGAAAGTAGCCGTTATGGGCTTGGGTGGTCTTGGACATATGGGAGTTAAATTTGCTGTGGCAATGGGCGCAGAAGTTACAGTCTTCTCTCACTCACCATCGAAAGAAACTGACGCTAAGGCGATGGGTGCCCATCACTTCGTATCAACTAAATCTGAAGGTTTCCACAAGAATTACAGCAAGCACTTCGATTTAATTCTTAATACTGTGAGCGCAGAACTAGATATCAATATCTATCTATCAATGCTCGGCGTAGATGGAACCCTCGTGGTCATTGGGCTTCCCGGCAAGCCTTATTCGGTCGAAGTAGGTTCACTCTTGCCCGCTCGCCGCTCGCTTTCGGGCTCAATGATCGGTGGTATCGCTGAGATGCAGGAGATGCTCAACTTCTGTGGTGAGCACAACATTGTCAGCGATGTTGAAGTCATCAAGGCTGATTACATCAACCAGGCATACGAGCGAACAGTTGCAAGTGATGTGAAATATCGCTTCGTCATCGACGCTACTACCTTCTAAATTCGAACTTATTTATATAAAGTTTATATAAAGCTGTGAAGCACCAGTACAAAGACTGGTGCAATAAATAACGCTGGAAGTAGATTGCCAACCGCTATGTCCTTGATCTTTAAGAGACGTAGTCCAATGCAGACCAATAACACACCACCTGTAATTGTCATGGCATCAATTTGATATCCGTCGAGAATATTCCCCAGTGCAAATCCAATTACCGTCCAAATGCCTTGATAAATACCAACTGGAATTACTGAGGCTGCGACTCCCCATCCCAAACTCGCCGCGAAGGCCATAGCGGCAAAGAAGTCCAGGCTAGATTTAAGTAACAGCTGATCCACGCCCGTCGACATTCCGTCACTTATCGAACCCAGAATCGCTAGCGGGCCGATGGCAAATAATAATGATGCTGATACAAAACCTTCTATAAAGTTGCTTTCCTCGTGAGCGCCAAACTTAACGCGCAATTTTTCACCAAGGTTATCCAGTCGCGATTCTAAAGAGAGCGCCGAGCCGATCAAGCCACCGATCAAAAGCGAACCTAAAATCGCTAGTAAAGTCCAACCCCTTGGAATTGAATTTATATAACGTTCTGTTCTTAAAGGCGCAATTGCTCCAATCGCGCTTAAGATCGTGATTAAGCCAAGAATCTCGGTAATTAGAATTCTTGTCCGAGAAACCATGCGCCCACCAATTAATACTCCGAGAGCCGCTCCCCCGATAATTGTGCAGATATTTACTAAGGTTCCAAATCCTACGAACATTGCTCAAGGATACGGCCTAATAAGATCAATGCGTGCGTTAAACTCCCGAAATGAGTTTTGTATCGAAGCTATCGGATTTTTTGAAGCCACATAAAACCGTTCCAATCACTCCTTGGAGAGCTAATTCGCGATGGGATCTTTCATTTTCTCGAGTTTTAATCCTCTTCTTCGGTTTGACCATATTTGGCCTCGGCGATGCTCTCGTTGTTCAATCAAATCTTGGTAACGCTCCTTGGACGGTTTTTGCACAAGGACTAAGCATCAAAAGCGGCCTCACATTGGGTTGGGCAACATTCATCACTGGTTGTTTTGTGCTTCTGCTATGGATCCCGTTACGTGAAAAGCCAGGTTTTGGAACCCTTACAAATATCGTAATCATTTCTGCAGCAATCCAATTCGGCGTTGATCGTTTTCCTTTGCAAGGCACTTTTCTCGGCGGCGTACTTTCAGCGCTCTTCGGCATCGCCTTAGTTGGAGTTGGATCCGCTCTCTATATAACTTGTGGCTTAGGACCAGGTCCACGCGATGGCGCCATGACCGGAATTCACCAGAAGACAGGCGTACGAGTAGGTCGCGTCCGTATGGGAATTGAAGTAACGGTTTTACTAGTTGGAGCCTTGCTTGGCGGCAAGGTCGGCCTTGGTACCGCGCTATTTGCCCTGCTTATTGGTCAATCTGTTGCGATTTCTTTTGGCGTCGTCGCGCGCCTTACCTCTAAGTAACGCTCTTTTTACGCTTAGATCAGGGAATTCCCTCGGTCTGTGAGCCGTCATTTCACACGGGGTCGCAAACACCCCCGTTAACAAAATTAGAAAGGTACGTCATGCTCGATAGTTATTTCAAAATATCGCAACGTGGCTCCACTGTAGCTCGAGAAGTACGTGGCGGAATCGTCACATTCTTCACAATGGCCTACATCGTTGCCCTCAACCCACTCATCATCGGACTTGCAAAAGATGCTGATGGAAAATTCATCGGTGGCGGAGATGCTCCTAATCTCGCTCTCGTCGCTGCAATGACCGCGCTTATGGCGGGTCTCTTAACAATTCTTATGGGAGTTGTTGGCAATTATCCTTTAGCGCTAGCTACTGGTCTTGGACTAAATACATTCGTAGCAGTTGGTATCGCTTCCAAGATGACTTGGGCAGATGCGATGGGTCTAGTCGTTCTAGAGGGCTTGATCATTACCGTCTTGGTATTAACCGGTTTCCGAACCGCGGTCTTTAAGGCAGTTCCTGCTCAACTTAAGATCGCGATCTCAGTTGGTATCGGACTATTTATCGCACTCATCGGTTTAGTCGATGCTGGCTTTGTTCGCCGCACAGGTTCTGGACCAGTTCCAGTAACTCTAGGTGACGGTGGCACTCTCGTCGGTTGGCCAATCATCGTTTTCGCACTGGGCCTTTTCTTAACTATCGGTTTGATGGTTAAAAAGGTGAAAGGTGCGATCTTGATCGGAATCATTGTGGCAACTGTCGCTGCGGTGATAATCGAAACATCTCTCAAAATTGGTCCAAATTTCAACGGCGCAACTGGTGAAGTAAATCCAAAGGGTTGGGGATTAAACGTTCCAGCAATGCCTGATCAGATCACCGCAACTCCTGATTTTGGACTCTTCGGTCAATTTAACCTCTTCGGTTCACTTGATCGCGTTCCGCTAATCACCGTAATCCTCTTTGTCTTCACACTGCTACTCTCAGATTTCTTCGACACCGTAGGAACTGTCACAGCGATCGGACACGAAGCTGGTCTAATCGACAAGGATGGAAACGTTCCTAATAATGATCGCATCCTCTTGGTTGACTCAATTGCAGCAGTAGCAGGTGGTGCAGGAAGCATTTCTTCCAACACCAGCTACATCGAATCGGCATCAGGCGTTGGAGAAGGAGCAAGGACAGGATTGGCTTCAGTAGTTACCGGAGTCTGCTTCCTGTTAACGACCTTCCTCGCTCCACTTGTAGCGATCATTCCTTACGAGGCGGCAACTCCAGCGCTAGTTATCGTCGGTTTCTTGATGATGACTCAGATCAAATCAATTGATTGGGATGATTACGGAATTGCAATTCCGGCATTCCTTACAATTATCTTGATGCCATTTACCTACAACATTTCTGTTGGTATCGGCGCCGGATTTGTTACACATGTAGTGATCAGATATATCCAGGGACGCCGCAAGGAAGTTCATCCGCTGCTGCTCTTAGTATCAGGTCTATTCATGATCTACTTCTTATCATCTCCAATTAATACTTGGGTTGGCTAAGAAATCCTTTGGAGGTAAAGCCCCGGTGAATTTCACCGGGGCTTTACTATTTCTACTTTTCTGCTGGCAAAGACCAATCAATCGGTTCGCGTCCACTCTCCTTTAGCGCTTTATTGGCGCTGCTAAATGGTTTGGAACCAAAAAAGCCACGGTAAGCAGATAACGGGCTAGGGTGTGCTGACTTTATTAATCTATTGGTTGCAAATAATTCAGAGACTTCCTGCGCAGCATTTCCCCATAAGATCGCCACGCAATCTAGTTCTGCCAGAGATTTAACCACCTCGTAAGTAAATTCCCGCCACCCAATGTCGCGATGCGAATCGCTTTCGCCATTTCGGCAGGTCAACGTCCGATTTAAAAGGACCACACCTTGTTGGCACCAGGGTGATAGATCACCTGCTATTGGAGGTTTGATATTCAAATCCGTGGCGAGTTCAACAAAAATATTTTTTAGTGATGCTGGTAGTTTCCCGTCTCTTCGTGCGGTCGAAAATGCCAAACCCATGGCATCGACGCTATTGGGGTATGGATCTTGACCGAGAATCAAAACCTTAGCCAGGTATGGGTCGTATGTAAGGGCCCTAAGTACATTTCCTGGCTCTGGTAAAGAAATCTCGTTCGCTAAATTCTGCTCGATACTCTTGAGAAGTTCGATCTTCTCGCCCAATAGATCGCGCCAATTTGGATGAAGCTGATCGCTTAAATTCATTATCTGCTTCGCGCGAAGAAGCGAGAACCTTCTGAACTAACTTCTATATTTATACCAAAAACAGCGCTCATATGTTCTGAGGTTATTACTTCACCAACCGGGCCTGAGATAGCGATGACACCATCTTTGATTATCAGCGCGTGCGTTGTTCCTGCTGGTATTTCTTCAATGTGGTGAGTTACTACGATGCTCGCCGGAGCTAACGGATCGAGTGAAAATTCTGCGAAACGACGGAGCAGGTCTTCGCGACCACCTAGATCAAGTCCCGCAGTTGGTTCATCTAGAAGCAACAATTCTGGATCTGCCATAAGTGCTCGTGCGATCTGCACTCGTTTCTTCTCGCCATCACTGAGGGTGTAGTAACGACGATCGGCAAAATCTCTGACTCCGAATGTAGTTAGTAGAGCTACTGCGCGAGACTCATCCCAGAGATCGTAAACTTCGTTCCACCGGCCAATCACCGCATATGCAGCGGTAAGAACGACATCTCGTACAAATTCATCGTCCGGAATATCTTCGGCCAATAACGAAGCACAAATTCCGATTCGCGTTCTAAGTTCTGCGAGGTCAACCTTTCCCATCTGTTTATCGAGTATTGAAACAGTTCCTGAAGTTGGAAAAATTCGAGTCGCTAAGATATTTAAAAGTGTGGATTTACCAGCGCCATTTGGGCCCAGAATCACCCATCGTTCTCCACTTAAGATTCGAAAATCTATAGGTCCCAATATGCGCTTGGCTCCACGTGTGACAGAGACACCTTGCATAGCAAGGACGACCTGGCTTTCAAGAGCGCTCATAGATGAAAAAGATAGCGGTAAAGGGCTTAAATCACTTGCAATTGCGCCATCACCTGATGTGATTCACGATAATCTTCTGCCTTATGGAGACAAATACTGGTGCAAACGAGGAACAATTCACCGGCCTGATTTTGGTCTCCGGAATCGATAGTCCAGGTATTACCGAGGCTCTTTTCCAAACCCTTTCACCATTTGCAGTCACTATCCTTGATATAGAGCAAGTAGTTATTCGAGGTCGCCTTATCTTGACCGTCCTGATCTCCCTTTCACCAGCGCATACAAAAGCTATAGATGAAGATCTGGAAGATTGCGCCTCAAAAATCGGCGTCGATATTGCCACTTCCTTCGAAAGCAGTAATCAACTAGCCATCGCTGCTAAGAAATCGTTATTACACGTCGTAGTACTTTCTCAAAATCTAAAACCTGCTGCAATTAACGCTGTTGCCTCAGTAATTGCAGAAAATCATGGAAATATTGAAAGAATCCACAGAACAGCCAGCTACCCACTAACCGCGATTGAATTCACGGTCTCCGGGGCGGACTTACATTTATTGCGTCCGGCTCTTGCGCTTACTGGTAACGAACAAGGTGTTGATATAGCTGTTTCACCAGGTGGCCTAATGCGCTTTGCTAAGAAGCTCATCGTGATGGATGTTGATTCAACGCTTATTCAACAAGAAGTTATTGAGTTATTGGGCGCAAAGGCCGGCGTTCTTAAAGAAATCGCCGAGATCACCGAATCAGCGATGCGTGGAGATTTAGATTTTGAAGCAAGTTTACGGGCTCGAGTGGCGCTGCTAAAAGGGCTTCCCGAAAGCGCTCTAAAAGACGTTCAATCCGAAATATCGCTAACGCCAGGTGCCAGAACTTTGGTGCGAACGCTTAGCAAACTCGGTCATCACATCGCACTTGTATCGGGTGGTTTCGAGCCGGTAATCGCTCCCCTGGTTGCCGAACTAGGGATTGACCATATGCGCGCCAACAATGTTGAGATTAAAGATGGAAAATTAACCGGAGAACTGATCGGACCAATTATCGATCGTGCTGGTAAGGCACTAGCCTTAAAGGAATTCGCGACAGCGCACAATATTGATTTAGAGCAAACTATCGCAATCGGTGATGGTGCTAACGATCTAGATATGATCGCTATCGCCGGTATGGGAATTGCATTTAACGCAAAACCGGCGGTTAAGGCTGCTGCCGACAGTTCAGTTTCGGCTCCATATTTAGATTCAGTTCTTTACCTAATGGGTATTTCTCGTGAAGAGGTTGAAGAGCTTTAAATCAGAGTCGACAAGCGTGAATATCTGTGACCAGAATTCCACGAGCACCAAGGGCCCAAAGTTCATCCATTAAGCGGTTGGTATCTTTACGTAAAACCATGGCGCGCACCGCGACCCAATCTTCTTTTTGTAGCGGTGAAATCGTTGGAGATTCAAGTCCTGGTGTAACTTTACAAGCCATATCTACGCTTGCTTTCGGAACGTCATAGTCCAAAAGGACATACTGTCTCGCCGTTACAACGCCCTGCAATCGACGTAGCAAAATTTCTAAACCAGCTGGCAAATTCGTAGCGCTTCTGGTGATTAATACCGCCTCGCTTACCAAAATTGGATCTCCGAAGATTGCTAGCCCGGCTTGTCTCAAAGTATTTCCGGTACTCACGACATCAGCGATCAAATCAGCAACACCTAAACGAACGCTACTTTCAACTGCGCCATCGAGTCGTACAACCTCGGCTTTAATCGCAGCCTTTCCTAGATAGTCAGCCACTAGACCTGGGTAGGCAGTTGCTACACGCTTTCCATTGATATCTGCCAGAGTTAATTTCGAACCAGCCGGACCTGCAAAACGGAAGGTCGAACCACCGAAATCAAGTGCCAAAACTTCGACTGCGGCAGCTCCTGAATCAATTAGTAAATCACGGCCCGTAATACCAGCCTCTAGTTCTCCTGAACCAACGTAGAGAGCGATATCGCGAGGACGTAGGTAATAGAACTCAACGTTATTCTCGTTATCAATCAATACTAGATCTCGTGAGTCAGTACGTTGGCGATACCCAGCTTCTTTCAAAATAGCGATAGAAGCATCTGCGAGAGATCCCTTATTTGGAATAGCAATCTTTAACATTTTTACGCCTCAATCTCAGAGAAACTTGTAAATATCATTTGGTTTTAGACCGCGAGCGAGCATCAGAACTTGAAGGTGATAGATAATTTGGCTTATCTCCTCTGCCAGAGCATCATCACTCTCGTGTTCGGAAGCGAGCCAAACCTCCCCCGCCTCCTCCAGAATCTTCTTACCGATTGAATGAACTCCTGCATCGACTGCAGCCACGGTGCCAGAACCTGGCTCACGGGTAGCCAATTTCTGCGTAAGTTCTTCAAAAAGTTGATCGAACGATTTCATTGGATAAGTTTACTGGACAGAGCCGGCGCGATGTCGCAGCATTTTCACCATCTCAGCGGGATCGGGTGAATTAAATACCGCCGAACCTGCAACAAATGTATCCGCGCCCGCCTCACGAGCTATTTCTATAGTTTCGAGTGATATTCCACCATCGACTTGAATCCAAATGGGTCTATCTCCGATGATCTGCCGCGTTCTGCGCACCTTCTCCATCATCTCAGTCATAAACTTCTGGCCACCAAAACCTGGTTCGACTGTCATTATTAAAAACATATCGACGAGATCAGCAAAATCGACATAGTCATCAATTGGTGTTCCGGGTTTTAACGCCAATCCAGCTTGGGCTCCATGCGACCTTATTGCTTTTAACGTCTGCGATATTTCATCAATGGCCTCGGCGTGAACTGTGACGCTCTTTG
>WLLM01000015.1 GCA_009700715.1 Actinomycetota bacterium | reverse complement strand
TCTTTTTCTGGACGCCGCCGCACTTTTGGGCGCTGGCGATTAAATATAAAGATGACTATGCCGCAG
Organism: Actinomycetota bacterium; assembly: GCA_009700715.1. Taxonomy (GTDB): domain Bacteria; phylum Actinomycetota; class Actinomycetes; order Nanopelagicales; family Nanopelagicaceae; genus Planktophila. Next base: position 10,211 of record WLLM01000015.1, on the reverse strand, counting down.
CACATATACCGATGTTGCCAGTAGTAGCCAGCAAGACTCACTTATTGCGTCAGATGTGGATTTATACAATCGCGATGATCGCATCCTCGGTTGCACTAATAATCAACGCTGAACTCCAAAATTGGGCGATGGCGATCACCGTTGCTCTTGGATTAATTTTTGCCGCCCAGCTTCGTGGGTTAGATGAAAAATCCGATCACTATGAAAAAGTTGCAGGCAAAATTTTTCAATGGTCGATTACTTACTTAAGTTTGCTATCGGTATTGCTCGTTGTAGCTCAGCTCTTAAAGGCTTGAGTTAAATCCTTAATCAGATCATCGACGTGTTCTAGTCCAACAGATAGACGTAGCACCGAAGGTGTAATACCCATTTCCGCCTGAACTTCTGGCGCTAAGCGGCGATGAGTAGTCGATGATGGATGGGTAATAAGTGACTTGCTATCGCCCAAGTTATTGGAAATATCAATGATTCGTAGCGAATCCATAAAGGCAAAGGCGTCCTTCTGGCTTCCAGCGAATTCGAAACCGATGGTACTTCCGCCGCCGGTCATCTGTTTTTGAACAGTTACGTAATCTGGATGTGATTTCAGCCCAGGATATTTAACCGACTTAATCTCTTTACGTGTTTCTAAAAATTCAGCGATTGCTTGCGCGTTCTCACACATACGACGCACGCGCATCTCCATCGTTTCAAGCGATTTTAAAAGCACCCAAGCGTTGAATGGGCTAAGTGAAGGCCCAGTGTGGCGATTAAATGGAATTAAATTTTCATGGATGTAAGAGAAAGATCCGAGAACGGCGCCAGCAAGTACGCGGCCCTGGCCATCTATATGTTTGGTTGCTGAATACATAACTACATCTGCGCCAAGTTCAAGCGGCTTTTGCAGAACGGGAGATGCCATAACGTTATCGACAATAACCGTGGCGCCGACTTTATGGGCAAGGTCGCTAACCATGCGAATATCAACAATCTCCATGAGCGGATTACTTGGAGATTCAATAAAGACAACCTTGGTTGGTTTATTTAGAGCAGCTGCCCAAGTTGCAGGATCATTGCCTTTAACAAGTTCAACAGTTACGCCCCATTTAGGGAGAAACTCCGTGAGTACGACGTGGCATGAACTAAACATTGCCGCCGATGCGACGATGTGATCGCCGGCGCTAACTAAACATGCAACGGATGCAAACATGGCTGACATTCCTGAACCAGTTGCAACGCAATATTCAGCGCCTTCGATAGCAGCCAAACGCTTTTCAAACATCTGAACCGTTGGATTATGAAAACGGCTATATAAGAAGTGGTCGGTTTCATCAGCAAATGAATCGAATGCTTCCTGTGCAGATGAATAAGTGAAACCACTATTTAAATAAAGCGCCTCAGATGTTTCACCAAAACCAGATCGAGCAAGACCAGCACGCACGGCATCTGTTTGCGGGTTTACTTCCCAATCAGGTGCAGGGCGTTGGTTGCGTGGTTGATAGCCCCAGGTCTCTTTGCTCACACAGATAATTCTAAGGTGCAATTGCTATATTCAATACATGCCCGATTTAGCGATCTCCGTAAGTGATTTAAGTAAGAAATACGACTCTGGCTTAGCCGTCTCACATTCAAATTTCCAAGTGCCAGCCGGAACTATTTGCGGTTTTGTAGGCCCGAATGGGGCTGGCAAGACAACAACTATCCGGATGCTGCTCGGGCTTATCTCTCCTACCGGTGGGACCGGCGAAATCTTGGGGCAGTCAATTACCTCTCCAGATAAATATCTTTCACAAGTTGGCGCAATGATCGAAGGACCAGCTTTCTATCCTGCGCTCTCAGGCGCCGAAAATCTGAGAGTTCTCGCAACTTTGGGTGGTTTCCCTATCGAACGAGTTGATCAATTGCTCGAACAAGTAGGACTGGCCGAACGCGGAAAATCAAAATACAAAACCTATTCCTTAGGAATGAAACAACGTCTCGGAATCGCAGCAGCGTTATTGCCAGATCCAAAGTTGTTGATTCTAGATGAACCAACTAACGGACTTGACCCAGAGGGTATTCAAGAGATCCGCCAATTACTTCGTTCCCTTGCAGATAAAGGAACCACAGTTTTTGTATCTTCACATTTACTTTCAGAGCTCGAGTTAATTAGCGAGTACCTAGTAATGCTTCGCAAAGGTGAAGTAGTTTTTGCCGGTCCAATGCAAGACTTGTTTGATGCACAACAACCTTTTATGTTGGTTAAGACGGAAAATGAAAGTGATTTAGCAAAGATAATTTCTCTCGCTGCCAACGCGGGCCATAAAGCACATATTCGCGATGGAGTTGCACATATCGAGGGTCCCGCCGAGTGGGCTGGTGTCTTAAATAAATTGGCTTTTGAAGCTGGAATTCTTCTTACGCAACTTTCTCCGCAACTACCCAACCTAGAAGAAACATTCTTTGAAATGACAGGAGATCAGAAATGATCCTTAGCGTAGTTCGAATTTTCTTCGCAGAATGGCGCAAACTTCGCCGCCCCACGTTATTACTCGGAACGCTTGGCGCAGTAGCCTTCTTTAGCGTTCTAGTCTCATCACTCCTCTTCTTATTAATTGATTCTCCGCAAGGAAATGGTGATCGCGGCGTGCGAATAACTCGCGAGATGCTTGCGCTACCAAGCGGATCAACTCAAGCCTTCTCAAGCATCGGCAACCTTCTTGGAATCATCGCGCTCTGCGTTTTTGCGGCACAAACTGCCCAGGAATATTCACTAGGAACTTTGCGAAACTTATTAGTACGCCAACCAGGTCGTATTCGCTTGCTAGTTGGAAAACTGGCATCGATGAAAGTTTTCGCGATTTTCATGACCTTGGTAGGCGCGATTATCTCTATCGGAGTCTCATTCGCTCTTGCAGGCGGCAAAGATGTGAACACAGCCCTTTGGTTTAACAGCGATGGTCGTATAGAAATAGCCAAGACGGCGCTAAATGTTTATATCTCAGTGCTTGGCTTCGGAATCATCGGGATGGTGCTCGGAATTTTACTTCGTTCACCAATTAGCTCAATCTCCATCGGCGTGCTCTGGCTACTAATTATTGAAAATATTGTTGGAGCAGTTAAATCGAGCACCCTCGAATGGCTTCCGGGAAGTCAACTGGCAACTGTTGCCGCAGGTGGAACAGAGACGATCAGTTACACGCACGCACTTTCGCTCTCAGGAATTTATGTTGGTGTTGCGCTGATCATCGCAACCACACTTTTCACAAAACGAGATGTAGCCAACTAGCGACACTCGCTACCTTCTAACCGAGTTACACAGATTGCTCACTTATTCTGGGGGCTTAACTCTTGGGGGTTTTGTGTTTAATCGCAGAAAAGCGCTGACGTTAGCCGTAATTTTTGGCTTAACGCTGACGGTTACCCCTGCAATCGCAGCCACCCCAAAACCAACTCTGGCGCAGATTGAAGCTGCAAAGAAAGCGGAAGCAGCAAAGAAAGCAGCAGCAGATGCTGCCGCAAAAAAATTAGCGGCAGCGAATCAAACGCTTCGCGGTTTAACTGCTAAAGCAAATGCAGCACAAGCCTTATATGTAAAGGCTAAGAAAGAGTTAGCAATTGCAACCGCCGCCGCAATCGCCGCCGCCGAGTATGCAAGACAAACTCAAGAAGAAGTTGCCCAAGCGCATAGAGTTATTGGAAAGTTAGCGGCGAACGCTTACATCATGGGTGGATCGATGACCGATATCGAGCCACTGCTAAGTGCAAATGGACCCCAAGATTTAATTGATCAGATTTCAACTCTAGATAAATTAGGAATGCAGAACACAATGGCGCTAGAGCGCTATAAAGCTGCTGAGATAATTGCGCGCGCCGCGAAAGTGAAAGCTGATCAAGCAAAGATTGCCCAAGAATCTGCGACCGCAAAAGTTGCAGCGGCAAAAAAGGTAGCTGATGAAGCACGCGCACTTCAGCAGAAAGAAGTGGATAAGTTACAAGCGATCCAAGATAAATTGGCACGCGAACTTGCTAGTGCAAAGAAAGTTAGAATTACTCTTGAACAACAGCGCGCCCTTGCCTTGCTCGAAGAAAGCTTGGCAAATACCGCCGCAAATACTGGTGGTCAAAAGAAAGTCTGGCCAGATATCGGCTTCAAGGGTCGATCCACAATTCGAACAACTGAAGCTCAACGTGCCGTTGCAGTCGCTTTCGCGAAGAAGCAAGTTCTCGCACGCAAGCCATATATCTGGGGAACGCAAGGCCCTAACTCATTCGACTGTTCTGGTCTGGTTTATGCAGCGTATAAATCTGCCGGTTTAAGTTGGCCTAACTGGGATCGTCTTAACTCAGCGCTATACGCTGGTTATACAAAGCATGTTTCGTTAAATGAATTAGTTCCCGGCGACCTTCTTTTCTATTCATACAAGGGAACTATCTCTTCGATTCACCACATCACAATTTACGCAGGTAACGGCATGATGTGGGAAGCGAACTCCAAGGGCAAAGGCCTGCTTTACTCAAATATCTACAGCATTAACGGGCTTATGCCATTTGGCGGTCGGGTCTAGAGTTAGCGCATGACCAGCGCGCTCGTTGACCTTCGTAACGCTGTCCGCCCTTTTCTTGAGAATCTAACAGCCGGTGATTGCGCTCTTGTTGCAGTTTCGGGCGGCGCTGATTCGCTGGCTCTTGCATACGCTCTAATTAAAGAAGCTCCTGATCTTGCGATCACGCTAATTGGTGTGACTATTGATCATCAATTGCAAATTGGTTCGGCAGATCAAGCAAAGAAAGTTCAAGTAGCACTTAAAGAAATGGGTTATCAAGAAGTCTTAATTGAAAAAGTCACCGTTGAGGAAAACGCCGGACTCGAAGCAGATGCACGCACCGCCAGATACGCCGCACTTGATTCTGTTGCACACGCATTTGGTGCATCGCAAATTTTCTTAGGTCATACTCGCGATGATCAAGCAGAAACAGTTTTACTTGGCTTAGCTCGCGGCTCAGGAACACGTTCCCTTTCAGGCATGGCAGTCGTCAATGGAAAATATGCACGCCCATTTTTAAATATCACTCGCGAACAAACAGTTGCCGTATGTTTGGAAGCAGAGTTAAACCCTTGGAAAGATCCGCATAATGAAAATGAAAAATTCACAAGAGTAAAAGTGCGCAACAAAGTATTGCCTTTAATGGAATCTGAAATCGGTCCGGGCATCGCTGCTGCTCTTTCGCGAAGTGCCGCAATCTTGCGCGATGATGCCGATGCTTTAGATGAGATGGCGCAGGCGGTTATCTCTCGAGTCGATCTCAAAGATTTGGATTGCGCTGCCTTGGCTGAGCTGCCACGTGCGATCCGCTCCCGCATCTTGCGCGCTGCGATCTATGCGGCTGGGGCTCCCAGCGGCTCTGTAAGCGCAGATCACCTCGCCGCCGTTGAGGCGCTAGTCACTTCTTGGCGTGGACAAGGTGAAACGAGCCTGCCAGGTGGTGTGAAGGTTGCCCGAATTTCGGGCAGACTTTCGCTCTTGGCCCGCCCAAATTAACTCCTTGAGATCACCCATCGAGTTACGAAATAAGAAGGAGTCCTTAAGTGGATCTAGCTGCTGTCGGCACCGATGTTGAACGCGTAATCGTTACTGAAGAACAACTACGCGAAAAAGTTGCAGAGCTCGCTGCTCGCGTAGATGCAGATTACAAAGATCGTGACTTACTTCTTGTCGGTGTTCTAAAGGGTGCAATCATGGCGATGGCAGATTTAACTCGTGCGATGCAGCGCCACATTGATATGGATTGGATGGCTGTCTCGTCATACGGTTCTGGCACAAAGTCCAGCGGAGTTGTTCGTATTTTGAAGGACCTTGATCGCGACATCACAGGCCGCAATATTTTGATCGTCGAAGATATTGTTGATTCAGGGCTAACACTTTCTTGGTTGCGTGCAAACTTGATGTCACGAGGTGCAGCAAGTGTGGAAATTCTTGCGATCTTGCGCAAGCCAGAAGCAGCCAAGGTTGAAGTTGATTGCAAATACGTCGGCTTTGATATTCCACCAGATTTCGTAGTCGGATACGGTCTTGATTTTAATGAGAAGTATCGCAACCTCTCCTTCGTCGGTGTGCTCGCTAAGCACATGTACTCGTAAGGACGGCCTCTGCGCTTATGGATAAGAAAAAACTAGATGTAAAAGGATCGTTGAAGAAAAAATCATCAACGTCGCACAAAGATAAGAAGGCAGCCAAAAAAGCTCCTACAACTCGCGCTGGAAAAATTTTCCGCGGACCACTTTTCTGGATAGTCGTTGCGATCTTGGCTGTATCAATCTTTGGCCAGATCACTAGCGCAGGCAATCGTTATACCGAGATCGGCACATCACAAGCGATCGATGCTATTTCGCAATCTGAAGTTGAATCAGCGGTATTAGTTGATAAGTCTCAGAAAATTCGTCTAATCCTTAAGCCGGGCAACCTAATTAAGGGCGCTAGCAAGGTAGAAGCCTCATATATCGCTCGCCAAGAGCCGACTCTGGTTGATGCGCTTTCAGCTAATCCGCCAGTAAAAGGATGGAACGTTGATGTTCCTTCACAATCTCTATTTGTCTCATTCCTTTTCTCCATTGCACCAATTCTCTTAATTGGCTTCCTCTTCTTCTTCCTTATGAGCAATGCGCAAGGTGGAAACCGAGTCTTCTCATTTGGTAAATCTCGCGCGAAATTGCAAGATAACGATGTTCCACAAAATACCTTTGCAGATGTTGCAGGCGCTGATGAAGCAATCGCCGAACTTGAAGAGATTAAAGATTTTCTTGCCAATCCACCTAAGTACGCGTTACTCGGCGCCAAAATTCCCAAAGGAGTACTTCTCTATGGCCCTCCCGGAACAGGTAAGACACTTCTGGCGCGCGCTGTTGCGGGCGAAGCAAAAGTTCCGTTCTATTCAATCTCTGGTTCTGATTTCGTAGAAATGTTTGTCGGTGTTGGTGCGGCACGTGTACGTGATCTATTTGCACAGGCGAAAGCCAATGCACCTGCCATTGTCTTCGTAGATGAAATTGATGCAGTTGGACGTCAACGCGGTGCTGGCATGGGTGGCGGTCACGACGAACGCGAACAAACTCTTAACCAATTACTAGTTGAGATGGATGGATTTGAATCAGGCGGACAAGTTATTTTGATCGCAGCAACAAACCGTCCTGATGTTTTAGATCCTGCGCTTCTTCGCCCAGGTCGCTTTGATCGTCAGATCGCAGTTGATCGCCCTGATTTAAAGGGTCGCGAAGAAATTCTTAAGGTTCACGCAAAAACTAAGCCGCTCTCTGATGAAGTAGATCTAATTACATATGCGCGTCGTACCCCCGGATTTACTGGAGCCGATCTTGCAAATGTGCTTAACGAAGCAGCTTTGCTCGCAGCGCGCGAAGAGAAGAAAGTCATTTCAAATAGCCAGATCGATGAGGCGATCGATCGCGTGATGGCAGGTCCACAACGTAAATCACGGATTATGTCCGATGAAGAGCGTCGCGTCACCGCGTATCACGAAGCCGGCCACGCACTTGTTGCGCATGCACTTCCACATACTGATCCGGTTCATAAGATCACAATCATGCCGCGCGGTCGCGCACTTGGTTACACAATGGTTCTGCCAGATGATGACAAGTACTCAACAACTCGCAATCAGTTGTTAGATCAACTTGCATACTCGCTAGGTGGTCGCGCAGCTGAAGAACTGATCTTCCACGACCCATCAACCGGTGCATCTAACGATATTGAAAAGGCGACAGCGCTTGCCCGAGCTATGGTTACTCAATACGGAATGACCGAAACAATCGGCGCAATCAAACTTGGTGCAGATGCATCTGAACCATTTATGGGTCGCGACTATGGACACCAACGTGATTACTCCGAAAGCGTTGCAGCAACAGTTGATGCGGAAATTCGTAAGTTTATTGAAAACGCTCATCAAGAAGCCTTTGATATCTTGGTTGAAAATCGTGCGACTCTTGACGCGATGGTTCTCGAACTTCTTGAGAAAGAAACGCTAAATAAAGAAGAGATTGCAGCCATCTTCAAGAAAGTTAACTCTTGGCCACGTCGTCCAGCATGGACAGGATCTGCAACCCGCATTCCTTCACAACAACCACCGGTTGATGTTCCAGAGCGAATTGCAACTGAGCCAGTCTCGGAGAAGAAACCTTCACGCGTTCGCAAGAGCGCAAAGAAAGATGAAGATTAAGCGTGAACGATGTAACTCCCGTTTCAATGGGTCCAGAAGATGGGCGTGCACAGCACCCATACGATGAGGCGCGTGCGACGGCTGCAGTTCGCGAACTACTTCTCGCACTCGGTGAAGATCCAGATCGCGAAGGCTTAAAAGAGACACCTGCCCGCGTAGCGCGAGCCTTTAAAGAGAACTTTGAGGGACTCTGGAAATCTCCAGAAGATGTTCTTACAACAACATTTGATATCGGCCATGAAGAGCTAGTAATCATTCGCGATATCGAAGTCTTTTCCCATTGCGAACATCACTTAACTCCCTTTCATGGAGTTGCACACGTCGGATATATCCCAAGTGGAAAGATCACTGGGCTTTCTAAAGTTGCACGTCTTGTAGATCTATTTGCGCGTCGTCCGCAGGTGCAAGAACGTTTAACAACACAAATTGCTGATGCGATGGTAAATATTCTCAATCCAATGGGTGTAATCGTTATCGTTGATTGCGAACACCTATGCATGTCAATGCGCGGAGTGCGTAAATCTCAAGCGCGCACAACCACAAGCGCCGTTCGTGGAGTTTTGCGCGATCCAGCAACACGCGCTGAAGCGATCAGCCTCATAACTAATCGATAAATAAACCGGTTAATCATGAAGGTAATGGGCATTTTAAATGTCACGCCAGATTCATTTGCAGATGGTGGAAAACATGACACTTATGAAAAGGCGGTTGCGCGCGGTCTCGAAATGATCGCTGAAGGTGTGGACATAATCGATATTGGAGGAGAATCAACGCGCCCTGGTGCCGATCGTGTAAGCGCTCGTGAAGAACAAGCACGCGTCTTGCCAGTTATAGAAAAACTTTCACAAGCAGGTATTCCAATTAGCATCGACACTATGCGCGCCGAAACAGCTGTTCTTGCTATCGAAGCAGGGGCAAGCATCGTAAATGACGTTAGTGGTGGGATTGCCGATGATCTAATGCACGAAAGCGTTGCCGAAATGGGTTGCCCATACATTTTGATGCATTGGCGCGGCCATTCTAAGGGTATGAATTCGCGCGCGGTTTATGGCGATGTAGTTGCAGAAGTCATCTCTGAAATGCAGTTGCAGATGGATCTAGCACTAAGAGCCGGAATCGCACGAAATAACTTAATAATTGATCCAGGCTTGGGCTTTGCAAAAGAGGCAGAACATAACTGGGAAATTCTTAGACGTATCGATGAATTCACTGATCTAGGTTTTCCAGTTTTGATTGGCGGATCTCGGAAACGTTTCCTTGGGGGTAGCACTCCTGATGAGCGCGAAGAAGCGACAGTTGCGCTCACCAAATCTTTGCTTGATAAAAGTATCTGGGCAGTTAGAGTTCATAGTGTGAAACCACATAAAGAGTTAGTTGTAAGCCATGGCTGATTTAATTCGAATTACCGGAATCAAAGGCTTTGGCTATCACGGAGTCTTTGATTCGGAACGTGCCAATGGCCAAGATTTCTATGTCGATGTTGACCTTGAAGTTGATCTGACCCGCGCCAGTGTTAGCGATGATGTAAAAGACACAATTAACTACGCTGAAGTTACTGATTTAGTTGTTGAAGAGATCACAACAAATCCAGTCTCACTCATTGAAAAATTAGCAGGACGCATCGCCGAGCGAATTAAAGTTACCTTCGCCCAGGCTTCGCGGGTGACGATTACCGTGCATAAACCACAAGCGCCTGTTGATGCAGAAGTAAAAGATATTTCGGTGACAATTTCGCGATGAAGGCGATAATCGCGCTAGGCGCCAATATTGGTGATCCAAAAGTACAAATGGATTTAGCGGTGGCAATGTTGCGCGAGGCAACTGATGTGATTTCCGTTTCTGAATATTTCTCGACAAAACCTGTCAGTGATATCGAACAGCCTGATTATTTAAATGCGGTTTGTATCGCCGAAAGTGATTTACCTGCACTTGATTTACTATCAGTACTTCAAGGCATCGAAATAGCTCTAGGGCGAGAGCGCATTGAAAAATGGGGGCCTCGAACAATTGATTTGGATTTAATT
>WLLM01000014.1 GCA_009700715.1 Actinomycetota bacterium | reverse complement strand
GCCTGCGATTAACGGATACACCGGAGCTTTTTAATTTACTTTAAGAAAGTTGGTTTAAGCACGCCTAAGTCGAGAGTTTTCTCGATCAAGGCCATTGCTTGAATTAGACGTTCTTCCTGATTCGCTCGGCTAACCAACCCAACAGCAACCGGCAACCCATCGACTAAGCCCATCGGCAGTGCACCAATAGGAGTACCTGCGATAGCCGGGGCCATCGATATCCAAGAAGCAGAACCGTAATCATCGCCACCGCCCAGATTGCTCTTCCATGCCGGAGCGTAAGTTTCACCGATCAAAATATCGAACTCTTCAAACCCCGGCGTCAGAACTTTATTTATCGCCCAATCTAAATTTTCGCTGCGCAAATTCTTGTAACTCTCGTTACGACCGCCAAGCTTTAACGCCAGATCAAAGTACTCCTGGCCGAAATACTTTAACTCGGTATCTTGATTTGTCGTATTGAAATCGACAACATCCTGCAGGTTCTTCACCTTTGCGCCAACTCTTCCAGTTAAGTAACTCTCTAAATCTTCATTTAACTCGTGCATCAAAACCTTGAATTCAGCTTCACCTTCGGTATCACTTGGCTCAGGAAGAGATATTTCAGTTAACTTAACTGTCTTCCCCAACTTGCTCAGTAACTCTTGAAATAGTTGGTTTGTTCCAGGGTCTTTGGTCACCCATTCTTTGACAACGCCAATTCTTATCGCAGAATCTGCACTTACCGACGCTTGATATTGACTCTTTCCAGTTAAGACATCCAGAAGCAAAGCCGCTTGGGAAACGCTTTGCGCCATTGGGCCGGGAGTATCTTGGCTAGCACTAATTGGAATCATGGCATCACGAGGAATAGAGCCAACTGTTGGCTTGATTCCTACACAACCATTTAGTGATGCGGGACAAACAATCGATCCATCGGTTTCACTTCCAACTGCCATCGAAACAATATCTGCTGCGACTGCAGATCCCGAACCGGAAGAAGAACCTCCGGCGCTATGAGCATGCTTCCAGGGATTTGCGGTTAATCCACCAACTGCCGACCAACCGCTCGTAGATTTTCCTGAACGAATATTTGCCCATTCTGAAAGATTGGTAGATCCGATAATGGTTGCACCTGCAGCGCGTAAGCGGCTTGCAATCGTTGAATCACGAACAACCGGTGTATCGGCAAGCGCCAAAGAGCCTGCTGTAGCGGGTAGTCCAATCGCTTCTATATTGTCTTTAATCAAGATCGGGACACCAGCAAGTGGGCCAGTGTTCTCGTTAAACGTTAAATCTTCGGATAACGCCAAGACCGAATTTAATTGGTATCCAGATTTATCTATTGTGGCTACTTTTTCCAATGCAGCCTCGTAAGCAGTTCTATGGCTCAAAACGATCTACTCTCCTGAATGGGCTTCAATAAATAGTTTGGAGTTCTCAAAAATGATTTCAGCATCATAATCCAGCGTTGCCACGTGATAACTATTAGTTAATTCGATACGTTGCTTAACTCGGGAGCCAACCCCATTCATAATTATTTCCGTATTTGAAACGGGGAGTGTGTGATCGTCGACGCTGTGGAATAGCTGCATTGGAGCGGTCACATCGTGCAGACGTGATCGGGTGTACTTGAGCATCTTCAGAAGTTGATGGACGCCACGGGTAGGTAGAGCGTCATAGCCCCACTCAGTGACACCCGGACGCTTGATGTCATCCCCAACTGATTTACGTAATTTTTGAAAACGAGAGAGAAAATAGGCAACTTCAGGTCCGATAAAGGCCACGTGAATCATCGGGTTCACCAAAATTATTCCGCTTAATATTTTTGAGTGACGGGTGGCAACATTTAACGTGGTTCCACCGCCCATAGAAAGTCCGCAAAGAAATATTTTTGTACAGGTTTTAGAAAGTTCTGCTATCTCCTGCTCAACTTTGGCAGGCCACTGCTCCCACGTGACTTCATTTAAATCTTCAGGCTTAGTTCCGTGACCAGGTAAAAGTGGAACTCGTACTGTGTAACCCTTTTGATTTAGATATTCCGCCCAAGGTCGCATTGAAGCTGGCGATCCAGTAAAACCATGAACCAACAAGATCCCAATGCTCTTATTGCTACCACTGCCTGTCGCGGACCAGTTATCTAACAAACCTGCAGGCGCACCAATAACTCCCATTTCTTTAGCGTAGCGAGAAGCCGCTGTCAGGGCTATGGATTAGCCTTGCATTTATGTCGGCGCTAATACGTTCTCTTGCGGAAACAACATTTGTTGTTCTCGATCTAGAGACATCCGGAGCGGCTCCTTCATCCGGGGCTGGCATAACCGAAATAGGCGCCCTTAAAGTACGAAGCGGCGAGATCATTGGGCAATTTCAGAGTTTCGTAAACCCCGGACATCCGCTTCCAGAGTTCATCACCTCACTGACCGGAATTACGGATGCGATGCTTTATGACGCACCTGAGATAGATCAGATCCTGCCTACCTTCTTTGAATTCTTGGGATCGCATCACGAGACGGTGCTCGTTGCACATAATGCGCCATTTGATATCGGTTTCTTGAAGGCAGCTGCGATATCGACTGATTGCGAATGGCCTGATTACATAGTCGTTGACACAGTTCGAATCGCCCGTTCAGCCCTTGGCCGAGATGAAGTTCGTGATTGCAAACTCTCTACCCTGGCCGAATTCTTTGGGGCTTCGATCGAACCCAACCACCGCGCGCTCGATGATGCACGTGCCACCGTTGATGTTTTACACGGAATTTTTGAACGACTCGGCACCTTCGGGGTTTCAACTTTGGGTGAGCTAACTTCCTTTAAAAGAAAGCGAGAGAAAAAACCGCTCGATTAGTTAGCAATCAATTTATTACTTAAGGCAATCCAATTCTCTAAAAGTGTGCTGGCTTTACCCGAATCAACTGCAGCTGAAGCTTTAACTAGCGACTTAGCAAATCTCTCATGTACCGACAATTCCGATTCTCCATCAAAGGCAGCAATTGCCGCGGCAGCGTTGAGTAATACTGCATCGCGCGGAGCACCTCGCTCCCCTTCAAATATAGCCTTGGTAATTCGCGCATTCTCTTGAGCATCTCCGCCTACTAGCGCTGAGATTGGAGCGTTGGCCAAATTGAAATCTTTGGCGTCAACTCGGTCGCTTGCAATTTCACCGTCGCCGATTGTTAAAACTGAAGTCGTGGTTGCAAGCGTGATTTCATCTAAGCCGTCATCACCACGGAATACAAAACCTTCAACGCCGCGTTCGGCCAAAACCTGCGCCATGACCAAATGCATTCGATCGTTGGCAACGCCGATCGCCGCGGCTTTTGGCTTTGCTGGATTTGCTAACGGGCCCAAAATATTAAAGACAGTTGCGGTACCTAACTCTTTTCGAGCAGGGGCTGCAAAGCGCATCGCTGGATGAAATACCGGCGCAAAACAGAAACCGATTCCGAGTTGCGAAACCGTCTTGGCAACTTTTTCTCCATCAAGGTTTATTGCAACCCCAAGGGCTTCTAGAAGATCGCCTGCACCAGATTTCGAAGAGGCAGCGCGGTTACCGTGTTTAACAACTCGCGCACCTGCTGCTGCCGCGATGATCGCCGCGGTGGTTGAAATATTGATCGTGTGCGCGCCATCTCCTCCAGTGCCAACGGTGTCGACAGCCCTTTCGGTTATTGAGATAGGTGCACAAAATTCATACATTTGTGTAACCAGCGCACCTACTTCTTCAGGTGTCTCGCCCTTATTTTTAAGTGCAATCAAAAAAGTTTTTAAGACTTCTTTCTCGGCACGATCTTCCAAAACTTCGTGCATAATCGCCTGGGCTTCTTGAGGTTCAAGATCCAAGCCACTCTCTAATTTGGCGATAAGGCCAGCCCAGTCAAGTGAGCTCATTGAAAATATTCTTTCGCGAAAGAGTTAAGCGGTCGCAACTGTGTGGGCGCGCATCAACCCAGCAACTGTATTTGCCAATGTGAATGGATCAATTGGATGGATGACACTTGCCTCGGCGCGTGACCATGCCGCAAGCCAAGCATCTTCACGGCGACCAGTGATCAGAAGTACTGGTGGACAGTTAAAGACTTCATCCTTTAATTGACGAGCAATTCCCATACCACCTTCAGGTACTGCTTCCCCATCAAGGATGAATAAATCTGCCGGGGCGCCACCGGATGCGCTCTTTCGATCTACGAAAGCTCTTAGAGCAGGACCAGTGGCGAATTCTTCGATTTGGTGTTCTGGAAGGTCGCCCGCGACTTTCTTGCCGAGCGCAGAAACAATCGCTTGGCGCACTGCAGAATCATCCGAGTAAACGATGATTGTTGGCTTGCGAGATGAACTCATGCCTCCCATTCTAATCAAAGCGCCAGCGATTCATGACCCGAAATCAGGTGGTGAAATGGGTGACCCGTTTCACCTCATAGATCACCAAAATGAGGGCTGGAACCGAGCCTAAAAATAGGTAGGTGAGCGTACTTTCAGGGATACTTGCCCCCATGACCAGCTCAACTCTCGCGGCCCATCACAAGTTAAATCGCCCCAATATGGTGGCGGTCGGAACCATCGTCTGGCTCTCCAGCGAACTGATGTTCTTCGCCGCGCTCTTTGCAATGTACTTCACCACTCGCGCAGTGCAGGGACCTGCAATTTGGCTTGAGTCAACAGAAGTTCTAAACATTCCATTTGCTGCTCTTAACACCACCGTGCTTGTTCTCTCATCGGTTACCTGTCAGTTTGGTGTTTTCGCCGCCGAACGTTTTCAGGCAAAGCGCACTGGTTCAATCTTCAACGTTAAATCCTGGGGAATGCGCGAATGGTTCGCGCTCACGTTCCTGATGGGTGCTTTCTTTATCGCCGGCCAGATCTTTGAATACGCCAGCCTTACTCAAGAAGGTCTCGCACTTTCTACAAACGCTTACACATCCGTTTTCTACATTGCAACGGGATTCCACGGTTTGCACGTTACTGGCGGATTGATTGCATTCTTAATCGTGATGGTGCGCGTTGCCAAGGCTCGCCGCTTTACTCACAACCAAGCCACGACGGCAATTGTGGTTTCTTATTACTGGCACTTCGTCGATGTCGTTTGGATCGCACTCTTTGCTGCGATTTATCTCATTAAGTAATCACTAGGAAGAAATGGAAAATAACTTGAAACGTCTCTCACGTTTTCGCAGACACCGTGCAGTAGCACCACTTCTTCTAGTTTTAGCGCTTCTTTCAATCGGCACTACTTTCTCTGTAGCTGGTGCGGCGACAAGTACGCCACTATCTGCTGCAGAAAAAAGTGCGCTCATAGATGAAGGCAAGCAACTATTTCTTAAGGGATGCTCTTCTTGCCACGGTTTAAATGCTGAAGGCGGCGCAGTAGCTCCTTCTCTTATTGGCGTTGGCGCAGCTTCTGTAGATTTCCAGGTTGCTACCGGACGTATGCCTATGGCTGATATGAGCGTTCAGGCAATGCGCAAGAAGCCGGTCTACAACGAGAAGCAGGTTGAAGCACTCGCTGCCTATGTAGCTTCCCTTGCACCTGGTCCAGAAGTTCCAGGCGAATCACAATTGAATTACGAGCGTGATGGTTCTGCTGCAGAAGGCGGCGAACTTTTCCGTACCAACTGCGCAATGTGCCATAACTTTGCTGCACAAGGTGGCGCACTCACCCAAGGAAAATATGCCCCAACACTTATGGGAGTTGAGCCACGTCATATTTACGAAGCGATGATCACTGGTCCACAATCAATGCCGGTCTTCTCCGATAAAACAATTACTCCTGAAGAAAAACTTTCAATCATTAAGTGGATCAAAGCTGCAGAATCGGAACCACAGTTAGGTGGAGCTGCTCTGGGACGCGTCGGACCAGTTACTGAAGGTTTATTGGTGTGGACACTTGGACTCGGACTGCTTGTTGGTGTTGCAGTCTGGCTAGCGATGAAGGCGAGATAACTTAAATCATGTCTAACGAAATAGAGACGATAAAAGATCCAGGTCTTCCAGCCCATGTTCATCGCCGCACTGATACCGATCCTAAGGCTGCTCAGAGAGCCGAACGACAAGTCGCGATTCTCTTCTTGCTTTCTGCGCTAGGAACTGTGCTTCTAATTGGTTCATATATCTTTATTCCACAAGATATTTTCATTTTCTTCCCAGTACTTGGAAATACAAATGCTCACCAACTCTTCTTGGGGCTTGGAATGGCGTTCTCACTTTTCTTCATAGGAATGGGCGCAATCCATTGGGCTAAGACGCTTATGCCAGATGAAGAAGTAGTTATTCAGCGCCACGAATTTCGTTCGCCAGATGAAGACCGTGCAGATTTTGTTAAGGCCGCAAAAGATGGCGCAGCCGCTGCCGGTCTTGGCCGTCGTTCGCTAATTAAGCGCACTCTCGGACTCGCACTTGGCCTAGCCGGACTTTCTCCAATTATCTTGCTACGTGATCTAGGTCCGCTTCCTGGCGATGAACTTTCTAAAACATCTTGGAAGGCCGGTACTCGTCTGGTTACTGATCCAGGTGATCGACCAATTCGCGCAGAAGATCTTGAAGTTGGAGCAGTCGCCCAAACTCTTCCGGAACTTGCCGCAGGTGGACATCGCACCCTGGCTGATATCGGAAAAGATGCCGTTCTTCTCATCCGTTTACGTCCTGAAGAATTTAACTTAGATGCAGAGCGCCTTTCTTGGACTCACGAAGGCATCATCGCCTTCTCAAAGATTTGTTCACATATGGGTTGCGCGGTTGCTCTCTACGAACAACAGACCAAGCATTTGCTCTGTCCATGTCACCAATCAACATTCGATGTGACTCGCGCCGCCAAAGTGATCTTCGGACCAGCTGCGCGACCATTGCCTCAACTCGCGATAACCGTGGATTCCGAGGGATACTTAGTCGCACAAAATCCATTTAACGAACCTGTTGGACCTAGTTTCTGGGAGCGCTCATCATGACAGCACGTGAAAGAATCGCAGGCAACGTAGCAAATTACGTTGACGAAAGAACTGGCGCTGCCAAATGGATGAAGAAGAACTTAACCAAGGTCTTTCCAGATCACTGGTCTTTCCTTCTTGGTGAGATTGCTCTTTACTCATTCATTATCTTGCTTCTTTCAGGAACATTTCTAACTTTCTGGTTCGATCCTTCACAACGCGAAGTTATCTACGAAGGCAATTACGAACCGCTGGAAGGCTTAAAGATGTCGGCTGCATACGCATCGACTCTTCATATCTCCTTCGAAGTTCGCGGTGGTCTTTTGATGCGCCAGATTCACCACTGGGCTGCTCTGATTTTTATGGCTGCGATCGTTGTTCACTTGATGCGCGTTTACTTCACTGGCGCATTCCGCAAGCCTCGCGAGTTCAACTGGATCATCGGCGTTGGTCTTCTAACACTTGGAATCGTTGAAGGTTTCTTGGGTTATTCACTTCCAGATGACTTGCTCTCAGGAACTGGTATCCGCATTGCCGAAGCAATTATTCAAGCGCTTCCAGTTGTGGGTTCTTACCTTGCATTCTTCGCCTTTGGCGGAGCCTTCCCTGGTGAAGCATTTATTCCCCGCATTTATACCGTTCACGTCTTGCTCTTGCCGGGCGCATTCTTAGCACTGATAACAGTTCACTTAATGTTGGTTTGGTACCAGAAGCACACTCAATATCCAGGTCCAGGTCGCACCGAAAAGAATGTTGTTGGTTACCCATTGCTACCGGTCTACATGGCAAAGGCGGGCGGATTTTTCTTCATCGTTTTCGGTGTAACTGCATTCCTTGGTGCTGTTGCTTCAATTAACCCAATTTGGTTATACGGTCCATACACGCCAGGTCAGATATCAGCAGGTTCACAACCCGACTGGTACATGGGTTGGCTAGATGGATTAGTTCGTATGTCTCCCCCACTTGAAACACATGCTTTTGGGCACACAATTTCTTGGAACATTTTGATTCCTGGTTTGATCGTTCCCGGAATCCTTTTCACAGGAATGGCGCTCTATCCATTTATTGAAAGTTGGATCACTGGAGATAAGCGTGAGCATCATCTCCTTGATCGTCCGCGCAATGCACCAAACCGCACAGCGCTCGGTGTCATGTCACTTACTTTCATGTTGGTTGCGCTAATCAACGGCGGTAACGACATCATTGCAACAACTTTCCACTTAACCATCAACCAGATCATGTGGTTCTCACGCATTGCAATCTTTGTTCTACCTCCGATTGCCTTCGTGATCACCAAGCGTCTGTGCTTGTCACTTCAACGCGCAGATCGCGAACTCGTGCTGCACGGCCGCGAAACCGGTCGTTTGGTAATGATGCCTCATGGAGAATTCGTAGAAGTTCATGAACCAATCTCTGCTGAAAAGGCGTGGTTGTTAACTCAACACGAACAGAATCCAGCTCTTGCTCTCGAAGAGCACGATTCAAGTGGAGTCCGACGTCCAAAGGCGCTCAAGAACAAGTTGCGTGCACGTATGAGTAAGGCACATGCCGTAGCGGTTCCTAAAGCAACTGCTGAAGATCTAAAGCAGATCGAACACCACTAATTACTTTCGCAGATAGCCTTTAGTCGAACCAAGGTCTTCGCGATTGATTTTGGGTTGTATTTCATCGCACCTGTAATGTTCAACCACTTTTCGGCGAACCACGGAATATTTGAGGCATCAAAGGTTTCCGTTACCCGTGTCTGTCCATTTCCTAGATCTGCTAACTCATAGCTCCAGGTCCATTTCATTAAATGGCACCAAGTGATCGTGCGGCCTTCTTCAAATGCAACAACAGTATTGGTTATGCGATACGGAACCTTTATCTTCATTGCCATGCCGAACTTCGCGCCAAGATGCAGTCTTACTGGCCCTGAAATACTTCCCTGGATAGTCCCTGAACCATCAAATAGAGCGTGACATCTAGGGTCGGCGAGCAGATCAAAAATCTGCGTCGCTGGTGCGCTGATATCGATTCGAGCAGCAGCGATGCAAGTCGAATGTGACTGCAATATTTCAGCGCGGACTGATTCCATGCCCTTAACTTAAGGCAGAAAGTAAGTAAATCTCGTTAGTGAGATGCGTTTTCTGGAAGTGGCTTTTCGTATTCGGTAACAAAACCGATGATGCTGATTACGAGAGCACCGAGTGAGATAAGAGTTAGCCACCAACCGATTACTAGAGAAATACCCATCGCCATGGCGCTCATTGCAACCGGTAGCGGCCACCATGAATGCGGGCTATAAAAACCAAGTTCGCCAGCGCCATCTGCAATCTCTGCAGTAGGGCGGTCCTCCGGCAAGATCTGTCCGATGCGCTTCTGGGTAAACCAGACATAGAAACCGACCATGCCCGCAAGACAGGCTGCCAAAATCATGCCGGTAATTCCCACGGCTTCGCCGCCGACATAGAAGTAAACGATTGCCATCAATACGTAGAAGACGCTAAGGCCTCCGAAGAGTTGCCAATTAGTTTTCATCGGTAATTAGTGTCCTTCTGTTTTGATGTGAGGATGGTGAAGATCAAATGCCGGACGTTCTGAACGGATGCGTGGCATCGTCAAGAAGTTGTGGCGAGGTGGTGGACATGATGTCGCCCATTCGAGTGATGAACCGTAACCCCAAGGATCATCGCAATTAACCAGCGGAGACTTGCGAGTGATCCAGACATTTATAAAGAATGGGATCATTGAAAGGGCAAGCAAAGCTGCGCCGATCGTTGAAATCATATTCATTCCGGTAAAGCCATCGGTCGCCAAGTAATCCGCGTAGCGACGTGGAAAGCCCTTAATTCCGAGCCAGTGCTGAATTAAGAATGTTGTGTGGAAGCCGAAGAAGAGAGTCCAGAAGTGGATCTTGCCAAGTCGTTCGTTGAGCATACGACCAGTCATCTTTGGCCACCAGAAATAGAAACCAGCGAACATCGCAAAGACAACTGTTCCGAATAGTACGTAGTGGAAGTGAGCAACTACGAAGTAGGAAGCTGAGACCGCAAAGTCCATTGGAGGTGAAGCCAAGATAATTCCAGTAAGGCCTCCAAAGAGGAATGTTACGAGGAAGCCCATAACCCAAAGCATTGGCGTCTCAAAAGTTACGTGGCCACGCCACATGGTGCCGATCCAGTTGAAGAACTTAACGCCGGTTGGCACACCAATAAGGAATGTCATAAATGAGAAGAACGGCAATAGAACTTGTCCGCTAGCAAACATATGGTGCGCCCAAACAGCTACAGAGAGAGCTGAGATTGCAATTGTTGCTGCGATCAAACCTTTGTAACCAAAGATTGGCTTGCGGCTAAAGACCGGCAAAATCTCTGTTGCGATTCCGAAGAATGGAAGAGCGAGAATATAAACCTCAGGGTGTCCAAAGAACCAGAACAAGTGTTGCCACAACATCGCGCCACCGTTGGCTGGATCGAAGAGGTGGGTTCCGAATAAGCGATCAGATTCAAGACCAAGTAGCGCTGCCGCTAGTGGAGGGAATGCAAGAAGTACCAAGATAGATGTAAGAAGTACGTTCCAAGAGAAGATCGACATACGGAACATCGTCATTCCCGGTGCGCGCATTGTGAAAATTGTTGTAATGAAGTTAACACCGCCCAGAATTGTTCCGAGACCCGAAACGGCGAGGCCGATTACCCAAAGGTCGCCGCCGATTCCTGGTGAATAAGTTGAGTTTGCAAGAGGAGCGTAAGCGGTCCATCCAAATGATGCTGCTCCACCCGGAGTTAAGAATCCAGCTACGGCTGTAACGCTACCGAATGTAAAGAGCCAGAACGGAAGCATATTTAAACGAGGGAAGGCTACGTCAGCTGCGCCGAT
>WLLM01000132.1 GCA_009700715.1 Actinomycetota bacterium | reverse complement strand
CGGCGCACTTGGTGTATCTGGTTCAAAGGTAATCGTTGAAGCCTATAAAGAAGCGATGGCCAAGCAATTACCAATCATCGGTATCTGGCACTCAGGTGGTGCGCGATTAAGCGATGGCGTTTCTTCCCTTGATGCCTTCGGTGAAGTATTTCAATCGATGATTTTGGCAAGTGGTCGTATTCCGCAACTTTCATTAGTGCTCGGACCAACTGCAGGTGGCGGTGCATATGGCCCTGCGTTAACTGACATTGTTGTTCTTGCACCTGAAGGCCGCATCTTTGTTACAGGCCCGGATGTTGTTAAATCTGTAACCGGTGAAGATGTTGATATGGCATCTCTTGGTGGCCCTGAAGCGCATAGTAAAAATAGCGGCGTTGCACATGTGATCGCATCTTCCGAAGATGAAGCCTTTGCCGAAATTCGAGATGTAACCGCGCTCTTTGCTAACCAAGGTCATATGGATACCGACCTGAAAGATCTAGATCTTTCGGTATTTGTTCCACCGGTTACGAAGCGAAGTTATGAAGTTCATCCACTAATAGATGCGATATTAGATAACGATGGTGAGAAGTTAGAGCTGTTACCGGTTTGGGCAGAGAATATGACAACAGTGCTCGGTCGCTTCGGCGGACGCACAGTTGGAGTTATTGCAAATAACCCGGCACATATCGGTGGAGTTTTAGATTCTGCCGCTGGTGAAAAAGCGGCGCGCTTTGTGCGAACATGCGATGCCTTCGGAATTCCACTGATCGTCATTGCAGATGTAACCGGCTTCTTACCAGGGGCTGGTCAAGAGTGGGAGGGTGCGGTGCGTCGTGGTGCAAAGTTGCTGCACGCTTTCGGCGAAGCAGTTGTTCCGCGCGTAACTTTGATTACGCGACGCGCATACGGTGGAGCATTCGTTGCGATGAACGCGAAATCACTCGGTGCAACGCGAGTATTTGCTTGGCCAAACGCAGAAGTTTCAGTGATGGGCGCAGTCGCTGCGGTGCGCGTACTACATCGCCGCATACTTGCTGATCTTCCACTCGAACAGCGCGAAGCGATGGAGTTAGAACTAGCAGCAGAACATGACAAGATTTCTGGCGGAGTTGCACGGGCTGTAGAAATTGGCGCGGTAGATGAAATTATCGATCCGCAACATACGCGTTCAGCTTTAGCTAGAACGCTGGCTGCAGCACCACATCGTCGCGGCGCACATGGAAATATTCCGCTTTAGTTTTTAACCGTTAAAGCGTTCGTTTACGTAATCTGCAGGTAGCTCAGTTTCGTGTCCATCAGGAACGCCCATGCGATCGATGATTTCTTCGTAACCTGCATACTTTCCGCGTAGTTCAGTTTTAGTTACACCTTTAAAACACGAAGCGTTAAATCCTGGTGACATAGTGCAAGCAAAGAGTGACCAGTTTCCACCTGGTGCAACTTCACCAGCCTGAACGACTCCGGCTTTAATAGTGTGCTGCATAACCTGACCCGCTGCGATGTCACGGCCGAGCAAGATTGTGCGAGCCGTGCCATCGGGATGAAATTCGTATAAAGCAACGGGATCGCCTTCATAGAAATGCCAAACTTCATCAAAAGTTAAAACGTGGGCAGTTGATGCGCTGCGCGGCGCGGTTAAGTAAAGACCTAAACCTGCTGTTCCTGCTGGACCACCTTCGGCAGTCTTGGCATCAGAGATATAGGTATTAATAAAGTAAGTCTCTTCAACGGGAAGAGGTTTCATGCCGAAATAGGCGATCAGCTCTTCGGGACGTGAAGTCATGAAAAAACTTTAGTCGTTATTGACCGTAAAGGTAACTGAAACTGTAGATGTAACAGTCTTTTTAATTGTGGTGGTGTCATAAGCGCCACCATCAGAGGTCATAGTTGAATCTGGAGTGGTCACCTGAAATACACCACTCTTAACGCCAGTTACGACGCCAACATGACTGCCAACTGCTTTGGTGATTGCAACTGCACGAACCTTGGCATCTTTCATAGCTTCTTCTAACAATTGTGGGCGAAGTTCAGCCAGAGTTGAGATGTAGTACTGCGGACCATAGTTATTAACGCTTACACCTGATTGCAGAATTGATCCGATTCCTTGTGAAAGTTTAGAAACTAACTGCACATCTTTAGTGCGCACAGTGATGTCGCGAGTTGCGCGGTAGTTAAGGATGCGTCCAGTTGAATTTCCGTTAACCCATTCTTCTTGCGCGTATGTTGATACTGGGCCCAAAGTTAGAGCTTCACTTGAAATTCCACCATCGGTTAAATACTTAGTAACCGCTTCGACATCATTACCCACCTTTGATACGGCATCGGCAACCTTCGGGCGAGATAGTGAGACAGAGAGAGTCCAGACTGCGTTATCCGCAACGGCTTCAGTACGCGCAGATCCAGTAACGACGATTCCGTTTTCAGCGCGAGATGATATTCCCCAGCCAATCTTTACCAATCCGCCGAATAGCGCGACGGCAAGAATTACTACTGAGGCAAATAAGGCGATCGCTTTACGGCGTTCGATTTGAATGATTGGGCTCTCTGGGATTGTCATAATTTAAGTATATCCGTTTCCAAGAATCAACTAATCTGAATTAGATCGCGCGAAGTTGAATGATCTGGTCAATTTCAACTTCCCTAAATGGGGCTAACTCTCTTTCCCATAAATTTCCCAGAACTTCATCCATGGCATCGCGAATAGAAATTTCATCAAAACCTTTGGCGAGCGCATCCATTAGCTGATGTTCGGTAACAACGATATTTCCAAGTCCATCAATACTTGCACGATGAATTCCTAGCTCGGGGGTAGAGCGATAGAACTCTCCCCCGAGTTCGGATTCTTCGCGAACTTCAAATCTCAGGTAGTGCCAACCACGTAGTGCCGATGCAATCTTCGCAGCGCTTCCTCGCACATCCCGAAATTCAACTGTTGTTCTATATGTTCCTGGTGCACATGGTTGATCACGCCATTGCAAAGTTAGCCAAGTACCTAAGATTGATTGCAAGCCCCATTCAATATGCGGGCGCAGCGCATTAGGTGCGCTATGTATGACAAGTAAACCGGCGACAGATTCCTTTAAACGGTCTCTG
>WLLM01000131.1 GCA_009700715.1 Actinomycetota bacterium | reverse complement strand
GCAAACTTCTTAGATATCGGTGGCGGAGCATCTGCTCAAGTAATGGCCGATGGACTTTCCATCATCTTGGGCGACCCAGATGTAAAGAGCGTTTTTGTAAATGTATTCGGTGGAATCACTGCTTGTGATGCTGTTGCAAATGGCATTGTGCAAGCGCTCGAACTACTTGGAGCAAAGGCCACTAAGCCAATCGTTGTACGCCTAGATGGCAATAACGTTCTTGAAGGTCGTGCAATTTTGAAGGCAGCCAACCACCCGTTGATTGAGCAAGCTGAAACTATGGATGGAGCAGCATCACGCGCTGCAGAATTGGCGGCAAAGTAATGTCTATCTTTATTAATTCTGCAAGCAAGGTAATCGTTCAGGGAATGACTGGTTCTGAAGGAACCAAGCACACCCGTCGCATGTTGGCATCCGGCACCAAAGTTGTCGGCGGCGTTACCCCAGGTAAGGGCGGACAGGTTGTCGATATCGATGGCCACCAACTTCCAGTCTTTAACACTGTCGCCGAAGCGATGTCTGCAACTGGTGCGAATGTTTCCGTTGTATTCGTTCCACCAAAGTTTGCCAAGGCTGCAGTCATTGATGCAATCGATGCCAAGATGCCACTAGTCGTTGTAATCACTGAAGGTATTCCGGTTCATGACTCTGCATACTTCTACGCTTACTCAGTTCAAAAGGGAACAACGCAGATCATCGGGCCAAACTGTCCAGGTCTAATCAGCCCAGAACAATCAAATGTCGGAATCATTCCTGCCGACATCACTAAGCGCGGACCAATTGGTTTGGTTTCAAAGTCCGGAACTCTTACCTATCAAATGATGTACGAACTCCGCGACATTGGTTTCTCAACTGCCGTTGGTATTGGTGGCGATCCGGTAATCGGAACAACTCATATCGATTGCTTAAAGGCATTCCAAGATGATCCTGAAACAACTGCGATCGTTATGATTGGTGAAATCGGTGGCGATGCTGAAGAGCGCGCAGCTGCATTTATCGCTGAGTACGTAACTAAGCCAGTTGTTGGATATGTTGCTGGATTTACTGCGCCGGAAGGAAAGACGATGGGCCATGCTGGCGCGATCGTTTCTGGTTCATCTGGAACTGCGCAAGCAAAGAAAGATGCCCTCGAAGCAGCTGGCGTAAAAGTCGGTCAGACTCCAAGTGAAACTGCGCGCTTGATGCGCGCCATACTCGGTCGCTAATACATAAATGTTGCAACGTGTCCTAGCGGTCTCGTTTGCACAGGTTTTGCGTAGCGTCTTTGTAATCCTTCTGCCGCTGGCATTCATTTCTCTAATCGCTTGGGCTACTGCAGGAAGTATCACCGGAAATACCTCAGATCCAATTCGCGCCGCCATCTGGCTCTGGTTGGGCGCACACCACCTGCCATTTCATTTAAATGGCAGCACGATCGGTTATCTCTCATATCTTCCAATAGGTGCGATGTTGATTCCATTTTTCGCACTGCGCGTTGGCTTCGCAAAAGCGCTCAGCAAATTGCATGGCGATTTCCATAATGTAAATAGCGTTCGCACCATATTTGCTGGTCAGTACGCGCTGCTTGCAACAGTTCTTGCGCTCCTAAGCCGTTCGGTTAGCGTTTCACCGCAGTGGTATTTAACTCCAGTCTTTACCTTTGTAATTGCCTATCTCGCAACACTTACCGCAGGTTCAAAAGTTCGTTTCTCCCAAGCAGCATCGCTAGCAACTCGCGTGATTGCAATTGCTTTGGGCTTTGCCTTTATCGTCCTTTCACTTTTAATCTTTACAAATATTTCGACATTTAAAAATATTTCGATAGTTCTCCAACCCGGTATTTTTGGTTCCATCTTGCTCTTCGCACTTAACGCCTTTTATCTACCAAATGCAGCGTTGGCAATCCTTGGTTACTTCACGGGTACCGGCTTTGCCATCGGTGCTGGAACTTTGGTTTCTCCATTTACTCATCGTTTAGGTGAACTTCCTGCGCTTCCATTACTTGCAGTTCTGCCAACTACATCATCTCGCTGGGCGTTGCTAGCAATTGTTCTTGTGATCGCGCTAGGTGCAGCGCTAGCCATCTGGGCGCAGAGTTCGAGCACAACTACGCTCATTCAGAGTTTTGTATTGGCATTGATCGCACTTACTTTCTTAAGTTACCTAGCCAGCGGTTCGCTCATGACACCCGCGATGAGCGCAGTTGGCTTATCGATCTGGAAATTCACCCTTTCCATAGGTATCGAGCTGGCTATTGGGATCGCATTGGTAGTACTTCTGCCGCAGATTCGAATCCGCGTAAAGCGATGACAACTCCGCGCATTGTCATTTTGGCTTCAGGAAGCGGAAGCATTACTCAAGCCATAATCGATGCGCAGCAAAAAGGTGAGTTAAAAGTTGAAATCGTTTGCGTTATCTCTGATCAATCAGGCGCCAAGGTATTAGATCGTGCATTGTCAGCAGACATACCGAGCAAAGTTATCGCCATGACCGTTAACCGTGCGGATTGGGATCAACAAATGATTGCAGCTTTAACTGATTTACAACCTGATCTAGTCGTCAGTGCTGGCTTTATGCGAATTCTTTCCCCCGAATGTGTTTCTAAATTTAAGATCGTAAATAGCCACCCCGCTTTACTTCCACTTTTTCCGGGTGCTCATGCAGTTCGTGATGCGCTGGCAGCTGGTGCCACCACGACCGGCACCACGATCCACTGGGTCGATAGCGGAGTCGATACTGGCCAGATCATCGCGCAAGAGGCAGTTGAAATCACAGGGGCTGATACCGAAGAGTCACTTCACGAACGCATTAAGATTATCGAACGACGTCTCTATGTCGCGACGTTGCAACAACTACTGAACGAATCCGTGAGGTCTCATGACTGACCGCAAAGCAATCCGTCGCGCACTCGTAAGCGTTTACGATAAAGATCGTCTTTTAGAACTCGGCAAAGTATTAACAGATGCCAAGATCGAAATTCTTTCAACTGGATCCACTGCAAAGACCTTAGCCGAAGCAGGTTACGCAGTTACTGAAGTCAGTTCATACACTGGTTTTCCCGAGATCATGGGTGGTCGCGTAAAGACTCTGCATCCCAAGATTCATTCAGGCATTTTGGCTGATCAAGATAACCCCGAGCAT
>WLLM01000130.1 GCA_009700715.1 Actinomycetota bacterium | reverse complement strand
TTCATGTGCGAGATTTCTAACGAGTGCGTTAACGCCAGCTTTGCTAATTCGATATGGTGCAAGTCCCCCGGCATTTCCGGGTCCAGACATGCGACCCAAGCATGCTGAATAAATAATTACGCGACCATTGCGCGCATCGGCCATCGCAGGTGCAATCACATTTACCAATGTGAAAACAGAATCTAGGTTAATCGCCATCACGCGATTCCATTCGATATCAGTTGTGCGCAGAGTCTTCGACATCTTCTCGCTCATCACGCCATGTGCCAGAACCATTACTTGTGCTGTTGGTAGTGAGTCAACGATCTCTTCGCCAACTTGGCGAGCGCTTGCTTGGTTCTCTAAATCTGCCGGGTGAACAGTTATGGCTAAACCGTTCTGCGAAGGCGAAAATTCTGCAAGGAGCAAATCTCTCGCAGAAGTTAACCGCGCAGGATCTTTGGCAATCAGCGCCAAGTCATAACCGTGCGCTGCCAAGCCCCGCGCAGTTTCAAAGCCCAGCCCACGGCTTCCACCGCTGACAATGGCCAGTGGTCTTACCTGCGCTCCTGAGTTCATGCGCCAACTCTGCCAATCCTCTGGCCCCTTGTCGCGCTGAGTTTCGGGGCGTGATTGTGGTCAATATCGCGCTCGGGGTCGGCGCTACGGGATTTATTCATGCTCTGCTCAGCCGATAGTCTTAGCCACGTATTAAGCGTTAATTACCGCGCTAATCGCGAAGAAGGAGTTGCCAGTGTCGGCAGATTTCGGAGCCAATGATTGGCTCGTCGAAGAGATGTACGAGCGTTACCAAGCCGATCCAACTTCCGTCGAACCTTCATGGATTGAATTCTTTAAGACATATAACCCAGGTGCAGCTGCGACAACAAGCGCGCCTAAAGCTGGAACTCCACCAGTACCTCCCGTTCCAAAGGCAACACAACAAGTTTTAACTCCAGCGCCATCCACTTTGGCTGCACCTGTTGTTTCAACTCCGGTTGCAACACCGGCACCGGTTGCTGCGGCACCTGTTGTTTCAACACCAACTCCGGCACAAGCGCCAGTTAAACCAGCTCCAGTTTTGATTACTCCAGATGCTGCAACGATGGAACCACTTCGTGGCGTTGCAGGTCGCGTCGTTGCATCAATGGAAGCATCGCTTTCAGTTCCAACTGCAACAAGTGTTCGTGCAATTCCGGCAAAGTTGATGATCGATAACCGCACAGTCATTACAAATCATTTAAAGCGCACACGTGGTGGAAAAGTTTCATTCACTCACATCATCGCCTATGCAATGATCAAGGCAATTCGCGCAATGCCAGAGATGAATGCGTTCTACGGCGAAGTAGATGGCAAGCCCGCACTTGGAAAGCCAGAACATATCAACCTTGGTATTGCGATCGACTTGGCAAAGCCAGATGGAACGCGTCAACTACTTGTTCCATCAATTAAGGGTTGCGAAGATTTAGATTTTGGTCAGTTCTGGGTTGCCTACGAAGAGATCGTTAAGAAGGCTCGCGCCGGTGCACTTACCGTTGAAGATTATGCGGGAACAACCGTTTCGCTAACTAACCCAGGCACAATCGGCACCGTTCACTCAGTGCCACGCTTGGTGCAAGGCCAAGGCTTAATCGTTGGCGTTGGTGCGATGGATTACCCAGCAGAATTCCAAGGCGCAAGTGAAGAAACCTTGGCCCGCATGGCGATTAGCAAGGTAATCACTCTTACAAGTACTTACGATCACCGCGTTATTCAAGGCGCACAATCTGGAGATTTCCTCCGTCGTATTCACGAAATTCTGCTTGGCGCCGAAAACTTCTACGATGAAATTTTTTCTGCACTTCGTATTCCTTACGAGCCAATTCGTTGGGCATCTGACTTTGAATTCTCTAAAGATGAAGAGATCAACAAAACTGCGCGCGTTCAGCAGCTAATTCAGGCTTACCGCACCTACGGCCACTTGATGGCAGATACCGATCCGCTCAAATATGTTCAGCGTTCACATCCAGATCTTGATGTTGTGACTCATGGACTTACTTTGTGGGATCTCGATCGCGAATTTGCAACCGGTGGCTTTGGTGGCGAGAAGTTTATGAAGCTGCGCAAGATCCTCGGAATTCTGCGCGATTCATATTGCCGCTCTGTTGCAGTTGAATATATGTATATCTCAAACCCTGAAGAACGTAAGTGGATCCAGCAACACGTTGAAGTTGGATTTACTAAGCCAGATCGTGAAGAACAGATCCGCATCTTGCGCAAGCTAAATAGCGCCGAAGCATTTGAAACCTTCTTGCAGACAAAGT
The DNA here is from genome assembly GCA_009700715.1 of Actinomycetota bacterium. Classification (GTDB taxonomy): domain Bacteria; phylum Actinomycetota; class Actinomycetes; order Nanopelagicales; family Nanopelagicaceae; genus Planktophila. The sequence goes on along the minus strand of WLLM01000130.1, from coordinate 895 downwards.
TCGTTGGACAGAAACGCTTCTCACTCGAAGGTGGCGAATCTGTAATTCCTATTCTTGATGCAGTTATCTCATCCGCAGCAGAAAAGAATTTGGATGAAGTTTGCATCGGTATGCCACACCGTGGTCGCCTAAATGTTTTGGCAAATATCGCTGGAAAGTCTTATGGACAAATTTTCCAAGAGTTCCAAGGACATTACAAAGAGAATGAAGTCCACGGTTCAGGCGATGTTAAGTACCACTTAGGTACTGAAGGCGTATTTACCGCAGAATCTGGCGCTAAGACCAAGATCTATCTTGCGGCCAACCCTTCACACCTTGAAGCGGTGAACCCAGTACTTGAAGGCATTGTTCGCGCGAAGCAAGATAAGTTAAATGTTAAAGATATCTTCTCTGTTCTGCCGATATTGATGCACGGAGATGCCTCATTTGCAGGTCAAGGAATTAACTTCGAAACTCTTCAACTTTCACAACTTAAGGGCTACCGCACCGGCGGAACTGTTCATATCGTTGTTAATAACCAGGTTGGTTTCACAACTTCACCACATGCTTCTCGTACTTCACGTTATTCAACAGATGTAGCCAAGACAATTGAAGCGCCGGTCTTCCACGTTAATGGCGATGACCCTGAAGCATGTGTGCGCGTTGCTCGTTTAGCATTTGAATATCGCCAGGCATTTAAGAAAGATGTCGTCATCGACATGGTTTGTTACCGTCGTCGCGGACATAACGAAGGCGATGAGCCAAGCTTTACACAACCAATGATGTACAAGTTAATTGATGCCAAGCGCTCAACTCGTACTTTGTATACCGAATCACTTATCGGTCGTGGAGATATCACTCCTGAAGAAGCCGAGCAGTTGGCGCGCGAATATCAGACTCAGCTTGAAGAAGTTTA
>WLLM01000013.1 GCA_009700715.1 Actinomycetota bacterium | reverse complement strand
CGCTTCTTCTTTTCGATACCTGAAATATCCATGCCATCGATATCCATATGTGATGCCGCCCAAGGAGCGAGTTCGTCGTGAGAACCAGTCAAGATATTTATAACGCCATGTGGCAAATCGCTAGTCGCTAATACTTCAGCAAAGGTCATTGCTGGAACAGCGCTGGCACCAGGAACTAGGGCGATCACGGAATTTCCTGAGGTGATTACTGGCGCAATTGAGTCAATAAAACTTAAGAAGTTATCACTTGGCGCCACAGCGATTACACCTTGTGGTTCTGGGATAGTGAAGTTGTAATAAGGGCCAGCAACTGGGTTCGTTGAGCCAAATGCTGCCGCTAACTTATCGCTCCAGCCGGCATACCAAACCCAACGATCAATCGCCGCAGTAAGTTGATCATGCGCTTTCTTTGGAGTTGCACCAGATGTTGCAGAAATTTCGTTTGCGATTTGATCTGCACGACCTTCTAGCATTTCGGCGATTCGGTAAAGAATTTGTCCACGGTTGTAAGCAGTTGCCTTAGCCCAACCTGGTTGCGCGGCGCGCGCGGCAACAACGGCATCGCGTAGATCCTTACGAGATGCAAGCGCTGGATTTGCGATGAAGTTTCCTTTTGCATCGGTTACTTCGTAGATGCGTCCAGATTCACTGCGCGGGAAGGCTCCATTGATGTAGAGCTTGTAAGTCTTCTTTACTTCAAGACGTGACATTTACTTTCCTTCCTTCAAGTACGCAGCAAGGCCATGTTTTCCGCCTTCGCGTCCCCAACCAGATTCTTTATATCCACCAAATGGTGAAGTTGGATCAAATTTATTAAAGGTATTTGCCCAGATAACGCCTGCGCGCAGTTGTTGGGTGGCCCATAAAATTCGTGAACCCTTCTCGCTCCAGACTCCGGCAGATAAACCAAATGGAGTGTTATTTGCCTTTTCGATCGCCTCTTGTGGAGTACGGAAGGTAAGGATTGAAAGAACTGGTCCAAAGATTTCTTCACGTGCGATTCGGTGCGCCTGGGTAACGCCGGTAAAGATAGTTGGCGCAAACCAAAAACCTTTATCTGACAGGTTGCAGGAGGGGCTCCAACGTTGAGCACCTTCAGCATCACCGGCGGCAGAAAGTTCATTAATTTTATTTAACTGCTCGCGTGAGTTAATTGCGCCAAGATCGGTGTTCTTATCTAAAGGATCGCCTACGCGAATCTTTGACATACGCGCCTTTAACTTTTCAGTAATCTCGTCAGCAATTCCTTCTTGCAGGATTAAGCGGGATCCAGCACAGCAGACATGGCCTTGGTTGAAGAAGATGCCATTAACAATTCCTTCAACGGTCTCATCGATTGGAGCGTCATCAAAGACGATATTTGCGCCTTTTCCGCCTAGTTCGAGCGTAGCTTTCTTATTGGTGCCGGCGATAGCGCGCGCAATCTTCTTACCGACTTCAGTAGAACCGGTAAATGCGATCTTATGGATTCCGGCATGGTTAACAATCGCTGAACCTGTAGAACCATCACCAGTGACGATATTTACTACGCCATTTGGAAGTTCTGCCTGCTGGCAAACTTCGGCGAATAAAAGTGCAGTTAAAGAAGTTGTTTCGGCTGGCTTTAAGACAACGGTATTTCCGGTGGCAAGAGCAGGAGCTACTTTCCACGCCAACATAAGCAGAGGGAAGTTCCAGGGAATTATCTGGCCTGCAACGCCGTGTGGTTGTGGTGACTTACCCATGCCAGCGTAATCCAATTTATCGGCCCAACCTGCGTGATAGAAAAAGTGCGCCGCCACAAGTGGAATATCGATATCGCGGGTCTCGCGGATCGGCTTACCGTTATCTAGAGTTTCAAGGACTGCAAATTCGCGGGCGCGTTCTTGCAAGATGCGCGCGATGCGATAGAGATACTTTCCGCGTTCTTTGCCAGATAGTTTCGACCAAGTTTTTGTATATGCCTTCTGTGCAGCGATAACTGCCTTATCAACATCACTTACGCTTCCGAGAGCGATCTGGCTTAGAACTTCTTCATTTGCGGGATTGATGGTGGCGAAGTGGTTGCGGCCGTTAACAAATTTGCCATCGATAAAGTGGCCGTACTTAGGTTTAATTGAGACGATCGAGCGAGACTCGGGTGCTGGTGCATATTCAAAAGTCATGACAGTTCCTTAGGCGCCTTCTCTTAATCGATCGTTACGTAGTTAGGGCTAGCGTAGTAGCCATCATCCATTTTCATGCGTTGCATAAGAAGATCGTTTAGCAGCGCACTGGCACCGATGCGGAAAAATTCCGGGGTTAACCATTCTGGGCCAACCGTCTCATTTACAAGCACCAACTGTTTGATCGCATCTTTGGTGTTTCGGATTCCGCCCGCTGGCTTTACGCCGATGCGACGATTGGTCATCGCATAGAAATCACGAACAGCTTCCAGCATTACAAGGACAACTGGGGGAGTAGCGGCAGGTGCAACTTTGCCCGTAGACGTTTTGATGAAGTCAGCCCCGGCCAACATCGCTAGATATGAGGCCTTTCGAACATTGTCATAAGTAACGAGCTCGCCAGTTTCAAAGATAACTTTTAGGTGAGCGCGATCGCCGCAGACTTCGCGAATCTTTACGATCTCATCAAAGACCAGACCAAATTTTCCAGATAAGAAAGCACCGCGATCAATAACCATATCGATTTCAGCAGCGCCGGCATCGATGGCATCCTGGGTATCTTGAATCTTTACCTCCATCGAGGCGCGACCTGATGGGAATGCGGTAGAAACAGCAGCAACGGGTACATGCTGGCCACCGATTGCATCTAAATGTGTTCGAGCGATCGAAACCATATCGTTGTAAACACAAACCGCGCCAACGCTTGGAATAGTTAAATCAGTTGGATCTGGGCGCACCGCTTTAGTGCAAAGCGCGCGAACTTTTCCAGGTGTATCTGCGCCCTCGAGAGTTGTTAAATCAACCATGGATATTGCAGTGTCTATTGCCCAGCGCTTGCTAGTTGTCTTAATGCTGCGGGTAGCCAACATCGCAGCGCGCGCTTCTGCTCCTACTTGATCTACTCCAGGAAGTTGGGAGAGAAAGTTCTTAAGCGAACCTTCAGATCCGTCGACTATTCCGTAGAAGCTCATGAGAGAAAATCCTTAAGTGGTTGGCGTAACTGGTCAAGTAGAACGTTGGCAGATTGCGCATCTTTGGTAATTACCTCGATGTAGCACTTCATCTTAGCCTCGGTGCCACTTGGACGAATAATTATGCGGATCCCACCATCGAGCCAGATCCGTAAACCATCGGTTGGTGGCAGACCATCTGTAGGTGCAGCTAAATCGTCAATCGAAGATACTGAGCGCCCTGCAATTTCTGCTGGTGGGTTCTTGCGAAGCCCCGCTAATAGTTCGGTAATTCGCGACATATCGCTGACGCGAATTGAAATTTGCTCGGTGCCGTGGAAACCGTGGCGCTCCCAAACTTCGTTTAGTAAATCAACCAGAGTCTTGCCATCTGTATTTAAATCGGTGGCAATCTGTGCCAAGAAAAGTGCAGCAGAGATGCCATCTTTATCGTTAACTGTATCTGAATCAACGGCGTAACCAATCGCCTCTTCGTAACCAAAGGCGAGATCTTCAATCTTGGCTAACCATTTAAAGCCAGTTAATACCTCTTTAAAGTCGATCACATAGTGCGCAGCAATTTTGCGCAACGCTGAGGATGAAACTATGGAGTTTCCAAAAGAGCCGGTCTTTGATTTATCTTGCGCCATCGCACGAGCGATCCACTCTCCAAAAATCACACCGAGCTCGTCGCCGCGCAACATACGCCAACCACCATTTGGATCATTAACTGCTGCTGCGCAACGGTCGGCGTCAGGATCATTTGCAATAACTAAATCAGCTCCAACTTCGCGAGCCTTGGCTAACGCCAAATCAATTGCGCCTGGTTCTTCTGGGTTAGGAAAGGCAACAGTTGGAAAATCTGGATCTGGTTGGGCTTGCTCAGTTACCAAAAATAATTTTGGGAAACCGGCTTTTGCAAATGACTTCTCCAAAGTTTCAGTGCCAACGCCATGCATCGCGGTATAAACAATCTTTAGCGAACCAGGACGCGGTGCGAGTTCTGCGGTGCGTGCGATGTATTTATCTAAGACCGCATCATCGAGTACCGTCCATTTTGAACCTCGCGCTTGTCCAGCTAAGGATTTAACAGCGGCTATTTCTTTCGCGATGAATCCATCAGTTGGGTTGATAATTTGAGATGCTGCGTAATCGATGCCATCGGCGGTTGGCCCGATGTAAACCTTGTAGCCGTTATCTTGCGGCGGGTTGTGGCTGGCCGTGACCATAACGCCAACATCACATTTCAAATCATGCGTTGCAAAAGCGAGAACTGGCGTTGGTAGCGGCCGTGGAAGCACAAATACTTCAAAGCCAGCGCCAGAAAATATCTGGGCGGATTCTTCGGTGAAATCCTCTGATCCATAACGCGCATCGCGTCCAATGACTACGCGGTTCATGCCGCGCTCTTTCATATACGAGACAAGTCCCGCTGCGGTGCGACCAACCACTGCTCTATTCATACATGAAGGACCAGGGCCGATTGGGCCACGTAAACCAGCGGTACCAAATTGCAAAAATCCTGCAAAAAACTTCTTAAGAGTTTCTTCATCGCCTGTTTCAATAAGCTTCGATAACTCCGCGGCGGTCTTGGGATCAGGATCATCGGCGATCCAGGCTTGGACTTCGGCCAAGAGCTGCGCATTCATAGCCACAGCCTAACTTGATTAAATCAACTTGTGAATTGCGTTTAAGCCAGGGAGTTAAGCGTCAAGAATGTCGCACAGCACTGTGCCACTTGAAACCGTCTCACCGATTACCGCTTTTAGGTTTGTGACCTTGCCAGATTTATGTGCGATCAGTGGTTGTTCCATCTTCATAGCTTCCAAAACAATAATTAAATCTCCGGCTTCAACTTCTGCGCCTTCTGCAACGGCAATTTTTACGACCGTGCCTTGCATCGGGCTTGTAAGTCCAGTACCACTTGCGCCGCCAACTTTTGATTGCTTTGCGCGATGGCGTTTTACAACCGGTTCTGGTGTGTGCAGCTTTACCTCAAAGCGCTTGCCATTAACTTCAGCAACTAAGTGCTCTGCCGCGACCTTAGTTGTAACCGGAATTGGTGTGGCAGAAAATGCCGGGATATCGTTCTTAAATTCATTTTCGATGTAACTCGTATAAACCTTAAAGTTTTCGGTATATGCAGGATCTTCTAAAATAGCGCGATGGAATGGAATAGCTGTCGCTAAACCATCTACTTCAAATTCGGCAAGTGCACGGCGTGCGCGTTCGATGGCTTGCTTTCGCGTTGCTCCAGTAACAATTAATTTGGCAAGAAGTGAGTCGAAGTTTCCACCGATGGTGTCACCGTTCTTAAATCCGGCATCGATACGAACCCCAGGGCCGGTTGGTAAGTTCCATTGTGTAATTTGACCTGGGGCTGGCAAGAAGGATCGACCTGGATCTTCACCGTTAATACGGAACTCAAGTGAGTGGCCACGGATTTCTGGATCAGTGAATCCTAATTTTTCGCCCATTGCGATACGGAACTGTTCGCGAACTAAATCGATTCCGGTTACTTCTTCACTCACTGGGTGCTCAACTTGCAAGCGAGTATTTACCTCGAGAAATGAGATGGTTCCATCTAGTCCAACTAAGAACTCACAAGTGCCAGCTCCAACGTAACCGGCTTCCTTCATGATCGCCTTGCTGGAGCGATATAGCTCTTCATTTTGGGCATCAGTTAAGAATGGGGCAGGAGCTTCTTCCACCAACTTCTGGTGGCGACGCTGCAGCGAACAATCGCGAGTACTTACGACAACTGCATTGCCATGTTGATCTACCAATACCTGGGTTTCAACGTGGCGCGGCTTATCCAAATATCGCTCAACAAAGCATTCTCCGCGGCCAAAGCCAGCGATTGCTTCACGTACAGCGGATGCAAAAAGTTCTGGAATTTCTTCCATAGTGCGAGCAACTTTTAAGCCACGTCCGCCGCCACCGAAGGCAGCTTTTATAGCAACTGGAAGGCCATGTTCTTTTGCAAAAGCGATAACTTCATCGGCTCCATCAACTGGATCTTTGGTTCCTGCAACAAGTGGTGCACCGGCCTTTGCCGCGATGCGACGTGCAGATACCTTGTCGCCAAGTGCGCTAATTGCTGAAGGTGGGGGACCGATCCAAATTAATCCAGCATCGATTACCGCCTGCGCGAAATCTGCGCGTTCAGATAAAAATCCATAACCTGGATGAACTGCATCTGCCCCAGATTCTTTGGCGGCAGCGATAATTTTCGAAATATCTAAATATGTTTGAGTAGCGGTAACTCCGTTTAGCGAAAATGCAAAATCAGCGCTCTTGGTGTGAATGGCATCGCGATCTTCATCTGAATAAATCGCTACGCTCTCGATTCCGTGATCACGGCAAGCGCGAATAACGCGGACAGCGATTTCTCCGCGATTGGCAATCAGGACGCGCTTCATTGCATCTCCTTAACTTCTGGCCAAGAATAGCCAAGTTGTGACATTGCAGAGCGCAGGAACGGCATTGAAATTCCGACAACGTTTGTGTAATCGCCTTCAATTATTGGAATAAAGGGCGATCCAAACCCATCAAGAGTAAATCCGCCGGCAACATGAAGAGGCTCTTCAGAAGCTATGTAATCTTCAATTTCCTGATCAGTCATCTCAGAGAAAGTTACCTTTGTTGTAACGCGATCAGCAATTTCACGCCCTTGTGCTGTATCAATAATGCAATGTCCTGTGTGAAGTAACCCGGAACGTCCGCTGATCGTTTTAGCGCGTTCGCGGGCGATATCTGGAGTGCCTGGCTTTCCAAAGGAAACCCCGTCGACATCAAAAGTGGAATCACATCCGATAATCAGCGCTGGGTAATCAATTTGCTCGCGAACCGTGTGCGCTTTGGTAACCGCCAAAGCGATCACCATATCGGCGGGAGTCATTGCGTTGAAGAAATCGGTTTCTTCATCAACATTGCTGACGATAACTGTTGGTTTCAGCCCAGCGCCTTCGAGGAGACGGCGTCGCGAAGTTGATTGTGAAGCAAGAACAATTTTCGGCATTAGTTAGATTTTCTACGTGCGCCAAAGGTTATTTGGTGGGGAAGTGGCTGGCGTAGTTGAGGTAGACCAAAGACGCTTCGCTTAATTACCGGCACTAAGTTCTGCATTTTGTGGTGATCGATTGCCGCCTTTAGGGCGAGCAACTCCTCATCAGTTGGATTACCAGAGGTAATTGTAAATTTCATTACAGCGGGATATTTCCGTGTTTACGCGCTGGCAAAACATCACGCTTGGTCTTTAGTGTACGAAACGCCTTTGTGATGTAGGCGCGAGACTGATGAGGCTCAATAACGCTATCGATCGTGCCGCGCTCTGCCGCAGCATATGGATTTGAAAGTGTTTCGGTGTAATCCGATACCAATTCGGCGCGAACCTTTTCTGGATCTTTCGCATCAGCAATTTCTTTGCGGTACAAGATATTAACCGCACCTTGCGCACCCATAACTGCAATCTCAGCGCTTGGCCAAGCGAAGTTAATATCGCTACCCAAATACTTTGAACCCATAACGATAAATGCGCCACCGTAAGCTTTGCGAGTAATTAAAGTTACAAGTGGAACCGATGCCTCAGCGTATGCGTATAGCAATTTCGCTCCACGACGAATGATGCCGTTCCATTCTTGTTCGGTGCCCGGCAAGAAACCAGGTACATCCACCAAAGTTAGAATCGGAATATTAAAGGCATCGCAGAAACGTAAGAAACGCGCCGCTTTTTCACTCGAATTTATATCAAGAGTTCCGGCTAATTGTGATGGCTGGTTGGCGATAATTCCTACAGATTCGCCTTCAATGCGCGCAAACCCAACGATGATATTTGGGGCATACAAGGCATGGACCTCTAAGAATTCGCCTTCATCAACCAACGTAGTGATCAACGTCTTCATATCGTAAGGTTGATTTGGACTATCCGGAATTAACGTATCGAGTGCAGCATCTTCTGGAGTCTGATCCAAATTTTGAGTTGGGGGAAGATGTGGTGAACCATCCATATTATTTGATGGCAGATAAGAAAGAAGCGCTTTCACATAATCAATGGCATCGGCTTCACTATCTGCCAGGTAATGCGCATTTCCAGAGCGAGTGTTGTGGGTTAGTCCGCCGCCGAGCTCTTCCATTCCAACATCTTCACCAGTAACGGTCTTAATTACATCTGGACCAGTGATAAACATATGTGAAGTCTCATTAACCATTACCGTGAAGTCGGTAAGCGCTGGTGAATATGCAGAACCGCCCGCACAAGGTCCGAGGATCAAAGAGATCTGGGGGATAACACCAGATGAGCGAGTATTTAAGCGGAAGATTTTTCCGTAACCATTGAGTGAGGCCACGCCTTCTTGAATACGAGCTCCACCTGAATCGTTAATGCCAATTAGTGGAATTCCGCTCTTAAGCGCGAACTCGGCAATCTTTACAATCTTTTCGGCGTGAACTTCACCGAGACTACCGCCCATAACTGTGAAATCTTGTGAGTAAAGCGCAATTGGTCGACCATCGACTGTCGCTGTTCCGATTACAACGCCATCTCCGTAGGGGCGGTTCTTCTCCATGCCGAACTGAGTAGAACGATGACGTGCAAACTCATCAATTTCAGTAAATGAATCTGCATCGACGAGTAGATCAATGCGTTCGCGGGCAGTTAACTTTCCCTTTGCGTGTTGCTTCTCAACGGCGCGGGCCGATCCGGCGTGCACCGCTTCCTCGACACGAAGTCGGAGATCTTCAATTTTTCCTGAAGTTGTATGCAGATCTGGGCTCATGGCTCTACGGTACTAGTCGTGGGTAGCCAAGCGCCAAGAGCGCCACTTAATAAGTCGATCATCGACGGAAAAATTTCGCAGTACTGGCGGGTAAGCGTGGTTGATCTCACTGCCTCAACACAGAACGATCTTGCAGATTTAGTTAACTCTTCAGTAGCAAAATCAGGCGAATTAATTGCCGCCGAATTTCAAAGCGCAGGACGTGGACGTCTAGATAGAACTTTTGAAGCGCCGCGACAAAGCGCGCTCTTGTTTTCTTTTTATCTTCAACCGAAACGCTCTCGTAGCGATTGGAGTTTTGTATCTTTTTTAGCAGCTATTGCTATGCAAGAAGTTATTTCAGAAACTAGTTCGGCAACGATAACTCTAAAGTGGCCTAACGATATTTTGATTGGCGATAAGAAAGTGGCAGGTTTACTAGCCCAACAAATTGGCGATGGGGTTATTGTTGGAATTGGATTAAATGTTTCAATGAGTGAATCAGAATTACCAGTACCGACGGCAACTTCGCTTGCGCTAGTTGGATCAAATTATTTAGATCGCAACCTGTTGCTAATTGATTTCCTAAATCGCTTTGAAAGCATCTACAGCGAATGGGAATCAGGCGCTAATTTCCTAGACAAGTATCGCCAAATCAGTTCGACTATCGGTTGCCAAGTGCGCGTTGAAGTTCTAGGGCGAGATCCAATTGAGGGAGAAGCAGTTGCTATCTCCGCACAAGGAGCGCTAATTCTGCGCGACGGATTTGAAGTTAACGTCGGAGATGTAGTTCATCTACGATAGCGGGGTGAACGAGCGCTTTCCGACTGTCGGCATCATCGGCGCCGGCCAACTTGCGCGAATGACGGTAGCACCGGCTGAAGCGCTCGGAGTAAACCTCTTACTTTTTGCCGAGAGCCCCGAAGATAGCGCTGCACAAATTGCCCCGCATGTAGTCGGTGACTATCGCGATCTTGGCGCACTCAAAGAATTTTCTAAACGCTGTGATTTCATAACCTTTGAACACGAGCTCGTTCCCTTGGCAGTTATAAAAGGGTTGGAAGCAGATGGAATTAAAGTTTTCCCGACTTCGGATTCTTTTCAGTATTCGCAAAATAAAGCGCTAATGCGCCAGCGACTCTCTGAATATCCAGCGCCAAAATGGAAAGTAGTTAACGATGGCGATGACTTACTCGAATTCCCATTTATAGCCAAGAGCATTAGTGGCGGATATGACGGGCGTGGCGTATGGAAGATAAAGAACCACGATGATCTTGATGAAATACTCAATGAAGTTACACAGTTACTAATCGAAGAACTGATTGAATTTGATTTCGAAATAGCGGTAATGGTCGCGCGGTCTGCACATGGACAGGCAGTCACTTGGGCGCCAACCCAAACTGTCCAGTCGGATGGGATCTGCACCAGCACAATTTCACCAGCGCCAACTCTGACTTCAGAACTTGCCGAGAAAGCACAACACTTAGCCCTCTCGATTGCGAACGACCTAGCTTTAATTGGGGTTATGGCAGTTGAGATGTTTGTAAAGGGAAGCGAAATATTTATTAACGAGCTTGCCATGCGCCCGCATAACTCTGGACACTGGACCATAGAAGGTGCAAAGACCAATCAATTCGAGCAACACTTGCGCGCCATACTCGATCTTCCGTTGGGAGATCCATCGATGGTTGCCCCTTACGCAGTTATGGGAAATATCTTGGGCGGCGATAAGACTGATATGTACCGGCCTTACCTACATTTAATGGCGCGAAATCCAAATTTAAAGTTCCATCAATATAAGAAAGAGATCCGCAAAGGGCGAAAGGTCGGCCACGTTACCGTTGTAGGCGAAAACCTTCTAGAATTAACCGAAATAATCGCGCATGCTCGCGACTTTATGAGCGGAGAAATCGATGAGTGATGTAGCAATCATCATGGGATCAGATTCTGATTGGCCGGTAATGGAAGAGGCAGCGAAAGCTCTTGATTCATTTGGTATTAGCTATACCGCCGATGTTGTCTCAGCCCATCGCATGCCCGAAGAAATGG
>WLLM01000129.1 GCA_009700715.1 Actinomycetota bacterium | reverse complement strand
TTCCGAGTTCTGCAACATATGGCTCGTGCTTCATCGCCGGATATGGAAATGGCGTGCTGCGAGTGTTGCCATAAATATTCTGCGCATCACCGTGAACTCGGTATAACTCTTCGGCCTTGTAATAGAAAGGTTCGAGGTCATCGTAGGTAAATGGCCAGGCAGGTGAAATTCCTTCTTGATGTTTTAGAACCCCAAAGTCATAGCGACTAAAACGCGGCAAGGATGCGCCATAAACCTTGCTATTTCCGCCAACAAAGTAATGAACACCGGGAACAAATTCTTTTCCCTTTTCATCGATCCATTTTTCATTTGGCTTGTAACGGGTCTTCATAAAGATTTCAGAAGGCGACCAGTTCTCAGGTTCGCGGGGCATGCGTTCTCCACGCTCTAAAACCAGAGTTTTAACGCCCTTTTGCGCCAAGGCATAGGCCGTTGTGGCGCCACCTATCCCAGAACCAACAATGACCACATCCGATTCGATACGAACCGGAGTGGCCATTGTTTTAACTATTAACCAGCGATTAACGAACTGGAGAAAGCGCTTGGTCTTTCTTATCAACTGTCATCGCACCAGTCATGATCGCAACCACATCGTTCATGGTGTGGCTCTTTGGAGTAACAACTGCAGCGCGCTTTCCGAGGCGTTGTACCTGGATGCGATCTGCAACTTCAAAGACCTGAGGCATGTTGTGTGAAATCAAGATAACTGGCATACCGCGTTCGCGTAGAGACTCAATGAGTTTGAGAACCTGACGTGATTCGCGAACACCAAGTGCCGCAGTTGGCTCATCGAGGATGATTACCTTCTGACCGAATGCAGCTGCGCGAGCAACTGCAACAGCCTGGCGCTGACCACCGGAAAGTGTTTCAACTGCTTGCGAAATGTTTTGGATTGTTCCGATGCCAAGTGCTGAGATGTGATCCTTAGCAGCTTTACGCATTCCTGAACCATCGAGCATGCGGAAGATGGTTCCGAGTGGACCCTTCTTGCGCATTTCGCGACCGAGGTAAAGGTTTGATGCGATATCTAAAGCTGGTGCAACAGCAAGTGTCTGATACACAGTTTCGATTCCGGCATGGCGTCCATCTTGTGGGCGCTTAAATGAAACTTCTTGACCATCCAAAATAATCTGACCTTCGTCAGGTACTTCAGCGCCAGAAAGACATTTAATGAGCGTTGATTTTCCAGCGCCGTTATCGCCGACTACTGCGAGAACTTCACCAGGAAATAATTCGAGTTCAGCGCCATCGAGTGCGATAACGCGACCGTAGGCCTTGGTTACTCCAACTGCTTGAAGAATAGGTGCCTTACTCATTTGCGTGCCTTTCTGATCCATTGGTCAACCGAAACGGCGAAGATAATAAGAAGACCGATTGCAAGGAGCTGGAAGTACAAGTCCACACCAGCAAGGGTTAGACCGTTACGGAAAACACCCACGATGATCGCTCCGATTAGCGAACCGAAGATTGTGCCGCGGCCACCGAATAGCGAAGTTCCGCCGATAACCACCGCAGTGATTGAGTCGAGGTTTAGATCTCCACCGGTATTTGGGCTAGCCACAGTTACGCGGCCGATAACGATCCAAGCAGCAAGTGCGAAGATCACGCCAGCAACCATGTAAACGCTCATGAGTACGCGGTTTACAGAGATACCTGCAAGGCGCGCTGCATCGATGTCATCGCCAACAGCGTAGACGTGACGTCCCCAGCCTGTGTAACGAAGTACGAATGCGAGAACTGAGTACATAAGGATCATGAAAAGTACGCCAGTTGTTAAACGGAAAGGTCCGAGGTTTACATAGTTACCAAGTGTTAATAGGAATGGTGGCATCTCGTGCGCAGGAACAGTTCCCTTTGTGTAGGTAAGTGTTAGCGCAAGGAAGATGTTGTAAGTACCCAGGGTAACGATGAAGGGAGGCAACTTAACTTTGGTGACTAGTGCACCGTTAATTGCGCCCGCAAGCATTCCGACAAGGAGACCAGCTGGGAATGCGATCCAGATAGAGAATCCGTCGCCATCTACTGCAGGAGTTCCTTGAACCAACTTTGCCATCGCCATTGAAGCGAAGATTGCAATAGCACCACAAGAAAGGTCGATACCTGCGGTCAAAATAATTAAAGTTTGTCCGGCTGCAACTGCGCCGACGATCGCTACTTGCTGAAGGATAAGTGAGAAGTTAGATGGTGTTAAAAAGTTTTCATTGAAGAAGCTAAAAATAATTGAGGCTACAACAAGAACCATCATTGAACTTAACCATGGGTACTTGTGAAGAAGCGCTTGCAATTTTTGGCTCGTCGTAGCGCGGTTTTGGAACTCCGCAGCTGCGTCGTATGTGGCCGTATCTTGACTCACTTGTGATCCTTTCGTTGCTTTATTCGAACTGTAACTTACTTTCTTAGTTACATAACTAAAATCTCTAAATTTCAAGATTGTGTTAAAGAGGGCGACTGCCGAAGCAGCCGCCCTCTTTAAACACTCTTCTTTAGTTATTCACTAAAGAGTAGGGATTAACCCCAAGCGTTTGCTAGACCGTATTCAGTTGTCTCTGATGGAACACCCTCTTGTGGGTCATCAGTGATCAACTTGACACCTGTATTGAAGAAGTCAAGGCCTTCTGAGTTAGCTGGCTTTGTACCGTTCTTTACGATGTCGTAGATAGCTTGTACGCCAAGGTCAGCCATCAACAATGGGTACTGCTGTGAAGTTGCATTGATGCAACCTGACTTAACAGCGTTGATACCAGCGCCGCCACCGTCAACAGAAACCATTGCATCGATCTTTACGCCAGCAGCAGCTGCTGCAGCACAAGCACCGATTGCTGTTGGCTCGTTGATTGTGTAAACAACGTTGATCTTCTTGTTCTTAGCAAGAAGCTTCTCAAGACCTGTACGGCCGCCTTCTTCGTTAGCACCTGTTGCTACGTTTCCAACGATCTCGTAATCGCCACCGGAGTACTTGCCAGTCTTGGCTTCGTCTCCCATGACCTTAGGATCTGCAACGTCAATTCCCATACCATCAAGGAATCCGTTGTCGCGGCAGTAGTCAACAGACACGATGCGATCATCGAAGATGTCGAGAAGAGCAATTGTTGCCTTCTTGCCAGCAAGCTTTGCAGCTGTCCACTGACCGATTAGACGACCAGCTTCGCAGTTATCTGTTGCGAAAGTGATGTCGACGATGTCAGCAGGATCTGGTGGTGTGTCAAGTGCGATGATGTAAAGGCCTGCTTCGCGAGCCTTTGTC
>WLLM01000128.1 GCA_009700715.1 Actinomycetota bacterium | reverse complement strand
CCGCTTTGGGCCTGCAGATCATCCAGATACGCGCCGCGTCTTGCCAGGTGTAATCGCTGGCGTTGGTGGTTATGGAAACTGTTTAGGTCTGCCAAATATCGGTGGCGAAGTCGTCTTCGATGAGACCTATCTCGGTAATCCGCTGGTTAATGCGCTCTGTGTTGGCGTTATGAAACATAGCGATATAAAACTTGCGAAAGCCGCTGGTGCTGGCAATCTTGTGGTTCTCTACGGCGCTAAAACTGGCGGCGATGGAATCGGTGGCGTATCTGTTCTTGCATCCGAAACTTTTGAATCAACGGGTCCTGCCAAGCGTCCTGCGGTTCAAGTTGGCGATCCCTTTGTAGAAAAAGTTTTGATTGAATGTTCGCTAGAAATCTTCGCTGAAGATTTAGTTGTAGGCATCCAAGACCTTGGCGGGGCAGGCTTATCTTGCGCTACCAGCGAGCTCGCCTCGGGCGGCAGCGGCGGCATGAAGGTAGAACTCGATCGAGTTCCGCTGCGCGATGCCACCCTTTCACCTGAAGAAATCTTGATGTCCGAGTCGCAAGAACGTATGTGCGCAATCGTTGAACCAAAGCACATTGATCGCTTCCTTGAGATCTGCAAGAAGTGGGATGTCACTGTAACTGTGATTGGTGAAGTAACCGACGGAGATCATTTAGAGATTACCTGGCACGGCGACCTAATCGTTGATGTGCCACCACGAACCGTTGCGCATGATGGGCCGGTTTACAACCGACCACTTGCAAAGCCAGATTACATCGATCGCGTTAACGCTGAAGTTGTTGATGTGGCGCTACCAATTACTGCCGATGAGATCAAAGCAGCAGTTTTGAAATTAGCGGCAACACCAAACTTGGCAGATAAATCTTGGGTGACCTCACAATACGACCGCTATGTTCAGGGAAACACTATTCAATCGCAACCTGATGATTCTGGAATGGTGCGTATTGATGAGAAGACACATCTTGGTGTGGCTGTTGCAACTGATGCCAATGCTAACTGGTCTTACTTAAATCCTTACGAAGGCGCCAAGTTGGCACTTGCCGAAGCAGCGCGAAATATTGCAACTGCTGGAGCTAAACCACTTGCGGTGACTAACTGCCTTAACTTTGGTTCTCCTGAAGATCCAGGCGTTATGTGGCAATTTGCTGAATCAGTTCGTGGATTGGCAGATGGTTGCTTGGAAATGGGTCTACCGGTCACAGGTGGAAACGTTTCTTTTTATAACCAAACAGGTTCAGTTGCGATTCTGCCAACGCCAGTTATCGGTGTGCTCGGAGTTATCGATGATGTTCGCACTCGTACGCCGATGAGTTTTGATGTTGCAGGTTTGGATCTTTATCTCCTCGGTGAAACTCAATCTGATATAGCCGGCAGCGAGTGGGCTTACATTCACGGTCAACGCGGTGGATCAGCGCCAATCGCTGATTTACAGCGTGAGATGCGCCTTATCGAGGTCTTGGTTTCAGGCCGTACGGAACAGATCTTCACTGCGGCTCATGATTTAAGCCAAGGCGGTTTATCAGCAACGCTTACTGAAATGGTCTTGCGCCATAACGTTGGCGCAAAGGTAACTCTAGAAAATGTGGGCGTTGCACTTATTAGCGAAACCCCAGGACGCGTTGTCGTTGCTGTTGATCCAAGCAAAGCGCCAGCGCTTACCGCACTTGCAAGCAAACACTCAATTGCGATCAATAAGATCGGAACAACTGGTGGCGATGCGCTCGAAATAAACGGTGCCAAGATTTCTCTTACCGAACTTCGCAAAGCACATACTGAAACATTCCCAAGGTTATTTGGATAAATGATGCGCGATCCTAAAATTCTCGAAGCGGTTAAAGAGAGCCTTGCGCTCTTAACTGAGCGCGCTCCGGGTCGCGCTATCGAAGTTCGAATTCCGCCATATGCAGCCGTGCAATGTGGAGATGGTCCAACCCATACACGTGGCACGCCACCAAATGTGATCGAAATGAATGCCGAAACGTGGTTGGCACTTGCCAACGGTGAGCGCAGCTGGGCAGATGCCATGTCTGCTGGTTTAATAAATGCATCAGGTGTTCGCGCCGATTTAACCGAACTATTGCCACTGAAGGTGAACCAATGACACGTCGCCCTGATGGATTGTTAAATCACAACGTTTTAGATGACGATAAAGCTCCGCAAGATGCCTGCGGTGTATTTGGAGTTTGGGCACCTAGCGAAGAAGTTGCGAAGTTAACTTTCTATGGACTTTACGCGCTGCAACACCGCGGCCAAGAATCTGCTGGTATCGCAGCTTCTGATGGCGAACGCATTTTGATCTACAAAGATATGGGTCTGGTTTCACAAGTCTTTACCGAAACAGATTTGGCATCACTTACTGGTGACCTTGCGATCGGGCACTGTCGTTACAGCACGACCGGATCAAGTACCTGGGTTAACGCTCAACCAACGCTAAGACCGACTAAATACGGCACTTTGGCGTTAGCCCACAACGGCAATCTCACCAACACTGGCGATCTCGCCGAAATGGTGCAGAAGCTCGAAGGCGAGAACGCCAAAACCGGACGCGGTGCCACAACTGATACCGAGATCATGACCGCGTTGATTGGTTTGCAGGATGAGAAGAACGTTGAAGCAAGTGCAATTGCTGTGCTGCCAAAGCTAGAAGGCGCTTTCTCGCTTGTCTTTATGGATGAAAAGACTTTATATGCCGCTCGTGATCGTCACGGTGTTCGCCCACTGGTAATCGGAAAACTAGAACGCGGCTGGGTAGTTGCCTCTGAAACTGCAGCGCTGGATATTGTCGGCGCTGCATTTGTGCGCGAAGTTGAACCCGGTGAGTTCTTAGCAATTAATGAAGATGGAATTCGTTCGCAGATGTGGGCTACACCAGATCCCAAAGGTTGCATCTTTGAATATGTTTATCTAGCACGCCCAGATACTTCTATTGCGGGCCAAGGCGTTCATGCAACTCGCGTCCGGATCGGCAAGCGCTTAGCAATCGAAGCGCCAGTTGAAGCCGATTTAGTTATTCCAGTTCCTGAATCCGGAACGCCAGCTGCGATTGGTTACGCACAACAATCAGGAATTCCATACGGACTTGGTTTAGTTAAGAACTCTTATGTTGGTCGCACCTTTATTCAACCTTCACAAACTATTCGCCAACTTGGCATTCGTCTTAAGTTAAATCCACTACGTGAAATTATTGAAGGCAAGCGCATTGTGGTTGTAGATGATTCGATTGTTCGCGGAAATACGCAACGCGCAATTGTGCGGATGTTGCGCGAGGCTGG
>WLLM01000127.1 GCA_009700715.1 Actinomycetota bacterium | reverse complement strand
GCCTGTGCAATAAGCGCACCTACTAAGTAAGTTGGATAGGCCACTTCGGGGTAGATA
Source organism: Actinomycetota bacterium (assembly GCA_009700715.1). GTDB lineage: Bacteria > Actinomycetota > Actinomycetes > Nanopelagicales > Nanopelagicaceae > Planktophila. The sequence goes on along the minus strand of WLLM01000127.1, from coordinate 3,261 downwards.
ACTTTCTTACTCTGCAAAATTGTAGGAAGCCAGGCAACTAACTCTTTCGATCCGATGAGCGGAAGTACATCAAAGTCGCCAGAGGCACCTAAATGGTTGATAGCCCATTTGCGAATCGCATCTTGCAAATCTTTGGTTCCAGCGGTTACGGGATAACGCGGAGAATTTGAACTTTCCTGCAAAGCGCTTTGAATAAGTTGTGGGGTTGAATCGACAGGGGTTCCTTGAGAAAGATCTATCGCTCCTTTTGGGTGTTGCTGAGCGATCTTTGAAAAAGGGGCTAGTGCATCCCACGGAAAATCCGGCAGTTTTTCACGCATCGTTTTTTCCGAGTGTTTAGCGCTTTAGATTTTCTTAGAATTTATTCTTTAGGAGGAAGCGCTACGACGGCTGCATGATCGCTATTTGTGAGTCCAACTTTTGCTGCTCCGCCAGGTGAACCGAGTTCAACGAAGAATTCAGTGTTTACCTTTGAGAAATCTTTCCACTGCGATGGGACATCATCTTCGTAATAAATCGCTTCAACTGGGCAGACTGGCTCGCAGGCTCCGCAATCGACACATTCGTCAGGTTGGATGTAGAGCATGCGGTTACCTTCGTAGATGCAATCAACTGGGCACTCTTCGATACAAGATTTATCTTTGATATCAACACAAGGCTGAGCGATTACATAGGTCACGAAAGTTCCTCCAGAAAAAGTCCACAGCGCCCTGCTTATCAGGGCTCGTGATGCCGCTAATTCTAACCATGCACTGGGCCCATCGCCCGATTAAAGTAACGACATGAGCCAGGCAAGCCAGAGATCACAAGCAAACCTTGCCGAATCCATTGGCGAACGGGTCACCATTCGCCTACGCGAACCCGAAGGCGGGTTCCGGGATATCGTCGGAATCCTTCAAAAATTTGATAGTGGTACCGGAGAACTAATTAACTCCAAAGGGAAAGCGCTAACTTTCTCGGAAAATGAGATTGCAATTTGGCGAGAAGTTAAACCGCTTCCCGATCGCGCAGGCGCTGGAGCTCCATACTCATTGCGAATTAACGAGCTAGAACTTCTTTCAGATACAACTTGGCCGGCCGATAAAGTAATTGAGTTTGGAAAATGGCGGCTTCGAATTTCTGATGGATTCACGATGCGCGCAAATTCTGTTCTGCCAACCGGAGCAGCACCTTACGGAGATCCTGGGATCGAAATTTCTGATGCAGTTCAAGAAATAGTTAAAATCTATAGGGACCACGGACTGACCCCAACATTTACTTTGCCACTTCCTGTATTCGAAGAGCTCGACAGTTACCTGCAACACCAGGGTTGGTCGCTCAAAGTTGGTGCAGAGTATTTAGTTAATGAGATTCCGAAAGAATTAGAGCTCACGCGCCCTGACTTTGATGTTGTAGTTCGAGATGAACCAAGTAAAGAATGGCTTTCCGTTCAATCAGATTTCGCACTCGAAAGAATTATGCGTAACTATCCTGCCAAATATGCCGAGATTCAAATTCAAGGAAAAACCGTTGCCATAGGCAGAATTGCAACATTAGGTACTTGGTCATTGGCTACTCGCGTCTTTGTAAATCCTGAATTTAGGGGCAGGGGAATTGGAAACCTACTGATGCGTGCGTTGATGGCGGCGGCAAGAACAGATGGAGCCACAAAGATCGGATTGCAAGTTGATGTTGAAAATGGCGCGGCGTTGGCTTTGTACAGGGCTATGGGATTCCGCTTTCACCACCCATATCGCTATCGGGTTTTAAATGAAGTGAGCGCACCATGAATTTCTCAATTTACGATACGCAGAGCCGCGAAGTTAAACCGGTTAACGTGGTTGACCGCCCAATTCATATCTATTGCTGTGGACCTACCGTTTATAGAGATGCGCACGTTGGAAACCTTCGTACCTTTCTTCTAGCGGATTTAATCAGTAGAACTCTCAAATTGCTGGGCCAAAAAGTCATTTTGATTCAAAACATCACAGATGTTGGGCATATGTCAGAAGACTTTGAAGAACAAGATAAATTACTGAGTCAGGCAAAGCTAGAAAAGAGCGACCCTTTTGCCATCGCACGAAAATATGAAGAGAAATTTCATGCAGATCTCGCGCACCTAAATATTCAAACCGCCGATAAATACCCTCGAGCGAGCGAAACTATAGACGGCATGCTTTCTAGTATTCAAAATTTAATTGACAACGAAAGCGCCTATGTCGCCGAGAGCGGATCCGTTTACTTCAGCGCTCAATCATTTCCAAGCTACGGTGCAATAAGTGGAAATCGTCTCGAATCACTCAAGCCCGGCCATCGTTATGAATATTCAGGTGATGGTGAAAAAAGATTTCACGCCGATTGGGCGCTTTGGAAATCTGCTGGCAATCGAACTGAAATGGTTTGGGAATCGCCCTGGGGGCGCGGGTTTCCTGGTTGGCATATCGAATGCACTGCGATGTCTCTTGATTTGCTAGCCCAACACATCGATATCCATGTGGGAGGTATTGATCTTCGCTTTCCTCACCATGAAAATGAACGCGCTCAATCAAATTCAATAATTGGAAAAGAGGCCGTTGATCTTTGGGTACACGGTGAACATTTACTATTTGAAGGGCGCAAGATGTCCAAGAGCGCCAATAACGTTGTATTGGTTGCAGATTTAATCAGTCAAGGAATTGACCCACTCGCACTTCGATTAGCGCTCCTTGAAAATCGTTATCGCTCACAAATGGATCTGACTTGGGATTCACTTCGCGCTGCAAATACAACTTTGATGCGCTGGCGCACCGCAATGGCGACTTGGGGAGAATCGCAGAACTTTCTCGCTGATGCTGAAATTCAGACAGCCTTAATCGAAGATTTAGATACCCCCCGGGCGGTCTTACGTTTGCGCGCAATAGAGAAAGATCTAAGCATTTCACCAGAACGTAAGCGAGAAATCTTTAATTTTGTAGATCAAGTCTTCGCATTGGATTTAAGTCGCAAAGTCGAAGTTAAACCTCTAAGCAAAGAGCAAATGGATTTAGTTCAATCGCGAGCAAATGTGCGCGCCGATAAGAATTGGGCTGAAAGTGATCGCCTCCGTGATGTGCTGGCTGCAGAAGGAATAGCAGTTAGCGATGGTCCGCAAGGGCAGAGCTGGAATTGGATTAGTTAGCAGGTAAGGCAATTGCAAGAGCAAGGGCGATAAAGGCGAAGAACAAGAAGTTATTTCCCAAGGTATCTCCCTGAATAAATATCTCTTTGCCCGTGCCAAAGGTAGAAGCTCGAGCAAAGATATAG
>WLLM01000126.1 GCA_009700715.1 Actinomycetota bacterium | reverse complement strand
ATCCAACTTAGTTGCTACGCCAAGTGTGTCTTCGCCACCGATTGCGATAAGCGCATCGATTCCTTGATCAGCAAGATTCTGCTTGATGCGTTCTACGCCGTTTTCAATCTTAAAAGGATTTGTGCGAGATGAACCAAGGATGGTTCCGCCGCGAGGCAAGATGCCTCGGGTTGTCTCGAGGTTGAGCTCCATTGTGTAGTTCTCGAGTGGGCCTTTCCAGCCATCACGGAAGCCAACGAATTCGTGGCCGTATTCCTTTACACCTTTACGAACTACTGCGCGGATAACCGCATTAAGACCAGGACAATCTCCGCCACCTGTAAGGACGCCGATACGCATGAAAACTCCAGTTCAAATATTTAAAATCTAAGCCAAAAATCAAATTTAGACTTGAGAAAAAGTGGTCAACGTTGACAGGCACAGTCTAGCCTTGCCCCATGGCTAATCAGAAACTCATCGCGGGCGTGGATTCATCAACTCAATCTTGCAAGGTGGTCATCCGCGATGCCGTTACCGGCCAGTTGGTGCGCGAAGGCCGCGCCACTCACCCGGATGGCACTGAAGTTAATCCTGCTCATTGGGTCACCGCCCTCGACACTGCAATTGCAGCAGCCGGCGGCCTCGCTGATGTTGAAGCGATCTCAATTGGCGGACAACAACACGGAATGGTTGCACTCGATTCTGACGGAAAAGTAATTCGCGATGCGCTTTTATGGAATGACACTCGCTCTGCAGATGCTGCAAAAGCGTTAAATAGCGAAATGGGCGGCGATGCCGAAATCGCAAAGCAGGTTGGTTCAGTGTTAGTTGCATCATTTACTGCAACAAAGCTACGTTGGTTGGCCGATAGCGAAAAAGATAACGCCGCAAAAGTTGCCGGAGTTGCTCTCCCCCACGACTGGCTTTCATGGCAGTTGCAGCACGCAAAAGGTGAAGCGCTAGATTTTTCTAAGCTTTTTTCAGATCGCAGCGAAGCATCTGGCACTGGCTACTTTGATCCAACTACCTCTCAATATTGTCGCGATATTTTGGCTCGCGCACTGCGCACCGAACGTGAAATTAATTTGCCGAAGATCATCTCTCCATCTCAATTCGGCGGCACAACTCCAACCGGAATTCCCATCGCACCTGGCGCGGGTGATAACGCTGCTGCCGCTCTCGGTATTCAGGCACAGGCCGGCGATGTCGTTGTTTCGTTAGGAACTAGCGGAACCGCCTTTGCCGTGTCAGAGACTGCAACACACGATTCATCAGGACAAGTTGCAGGTTTTGCTGATGCAACCGGTCGCTTCTTGCCGTTGGTCTGCACTTTAAATGCCGCACGCATCTTGGATGCTGCCACTCGTATTCTTGGAAAGACGCATGACGAAGTTGGCGCACTCGCACTTAGCGCAAAGGCAGGAGCCAATGGTCTTTCGCTCTTGCCTTACTTTGAAGGCGAACGCACTCCTAACCGACCAACGGCAACAGGTGTATTTGGTGGCATGAATTTAAATAACTCAAATGCCGCTGATATCGCTCGTGCGATGGTTGAAGGAATGCTCTGTGGATTGGTTGACGCTGTTGATGCGCTGGAAAAATTAGGAGTAAATGTAAAGCGCATCATTTTGATTGGTGGCGCCGCAAAGAATCCAGCAGTTTCACAAATTGCGGCAGCGTTATTTGGTCGCGAAGTACTTGTTCCACCTGCTGGTGAATATGTAGCAAATGGTGCAGCTCGCCAAGCGGCATGGGCCTTACTTGGTGGAGATAGCGCACCAATCTGGGATCTTGGAAAGATTGAAAAAGTATCTGCAACTGCAACACCTGAAGTAGTTGAGCGCTATCGCACCTTGCGAGATCGAACAGAGAGTTGGATATAAGCAATGACCCTTGCCCCAGAAATCGTTAAGCAACTTACTGATCAAAAAGCAGCCGGGCTGCCACAAGTGTGGGAAGCCCCCGTTGCGGTTATCCGCGATCTAACCCAAGGTCGCGTGGCATTTGCAGGCGTTCCAGAACCAATTCTTTCGGTTGTAAATAGATTTATTCCAGGACCAACTGCTGATCTGCCAATTCGCATTTACCGTCCAAATGAAGATCAGAACGCACCTGCCATGGTTTTCTTTCACGGCGGCGGCTGGGTTTTAAACTTTCTAGATATTTACGATGCAGCGCTACATCGTTTAGCAAACCAGAGCGGTTCGGTAATCATCAGCGTTAACTACCAAAAGGCGCCAGAACATCCCTTCCCAACTCCATTTGATGATTGCTACTCGACTCTGCTCTGGGTTAAATCCCACGCTAAAGAGTTAGGCATTGATCCAAATCGCGTTGGAGTCGGCGGAGATAGCGCTGGTGGAAATTTAGCTGCCGCAGTTGCAGTTAAAGCACGCGATGAAAATGTCGAATTAAGTTATCAACTTCTGGTCTATCCGTGTGTTGATCGCGACTTCAGCACCAAGTCATATATCGAATGTGCAACCGATTATGGTTTAACTACCCGCGCTATGGAATGGTTCTGGGATCAATACCTACAAGGTGATCAGCACAACGAGAATCCGTATGCCGCGCCGATGCGTGCTAAATCTTTAACCGGAGTAGCCCCATCAATCGTCATTACCGCCCAATACGATCCACTGGTAAGTGATTCCGAGAATTACGTGGAAAAGTTAAAGAGCGATGGCGCCGAAGTTATCTATAAAGAATTTCCGGGAATGATCCATGGATTCTTTGCCAACGTTGCAGCGACGCCTTCATCTCATTTAGCCCTTGATTTTGCTGCTCAGGAAATTGTTGTAAAAACTAAGCGGTAACGCGAACGCCCTTACCAACAACAACTACTCCGCCTTCAGAAACTGTAAATCGCGCACGATCGCGTTCGAGATCAACGCCGATTTGCGCACCTGGATCAACGATTACGCTCTTATCTAGGATCGCATTGCGCACTACAGCGCGGTCGCCGATCTTTACCGATGGCATTAGAACTGAACCATCGATAAATGCACCGGCGCCTACATAAACATCGTAAGAAGTAACAGTTCGGTTGACGTGTCCACCGGCGATGATTGAGCCAGCGCCAACTATGGAATCCTGGGCAATACCGCTCTCGCTAAATTTTGCAGGTGGCAATGATGGCGGATTGGTGAGCAGAGGCCATTCGCGGTTGTAAAGATTAAAGATTGGATGGATCGAAACTAGATCCATGTGCGCGTCGTAGTAAGCATCAATTGAACCTACATCGCGCCAGTAACCCTTATCGCGTGATGTTTCACCAGGCACAACGTTATTTGCAAAGTCATAAACTTTGGCAACGCCATTATTGGTAAGCATCGGAATGATGTTTCCACCAAGATCGTGGCGACT
>WLLM01000125.1 GCA_009700715.1 Actinomycetota bacterium | reverse complement strand
GATATTCGCCGTTATGCACTCCGCAAAGCGATGCGCAATATTGAACTTGCGGTCGAACTCGGTGCACATACTTACGTTTGCTGGGGCGGACGCGAAGGCGCTGAATCAGATGCGGCAAAGGATGCTTACGTTGCGCACGAACGTATGCGCGAAGCATTTAACGTGCTTAGCCAATATGTTTTAGATAATGGTTACAAGATTAAATTTGCAATTGAACCAAAGCCAAACGAACCACGTGGCGATATCTTCTTGCCAACAATTGGCCACGCACTTGCCTTTATTTACACACTCGATCATCCAGAACTCGTTGGCCTTAACCCTGAAGTTGGCCACGAACAAATGGCGGGACTTAACTTCGTTCACGGAATCGCCCAAGCGCTGTGGCAGAAGAAGTTATTCCACATCGATCTAAATGGTCAGCACGGCCCAAAGTTCGATCAAGATTTGGTCTTCGGCCATGGCGATCTAAAGTCAGCGTTCTTCTTAGTTGAACTCCTTGAGCGCTATAAGTACGACGGTCCAAAGCATTTTGATTACAAGCCAGGTCGTACCGAAGATGACAAGGGCGTTTGGGATTCAGCAACAGCGAATATGCGCACATACCTTGCACTCAAAGATCGTGCGACTGCTTATCGCAACGATCCACGAGTAATTGCTGCACAGAAGGATTCAAATATTCCAGGACTTACAGAAAACACGATGGGCGCAGGTGAAAGTTGGAAGGATCTTGCAAAGGATTCATTCGATGTTGAGCAGGCCGGTGCGCGTGGTTATCAGTACGAAGCCCTTAATCAGCTCGCTCTTGAGCACTTAATGGGGTTCGGAAAGTAAATCGCCGCGCAGGGTAACCTTGCCCTGTGAGTTCACATTCAGATCTATTAGCTGCCCAAATTCAGGCGGCGATCTCGCGCGCCATTGAGCGCGGAGAATTGATCGGAAGCGTGCCTGCCAGTATTCCTTTGGAGCGACCAAAGAATCGCGACCATGGTGATTATGCATCTTCTATTGCGCTGCAATTGGCTAAACCTGCCGGAAAGAATCCGCGCGAAGTCGCAGAGCTATTAAAGAAGGACCTTGAAAAACTTGAAGAAGTTTCCTCAGTTGATATCGCAGGTCCCGGCTTTATCAATATCAAGTTAAATCGTGCCAGCCAGGCTGACCTAGTGCGCACAATTTTGAACGCTAAAGAAAGTTATGGAAAAGGTAACGCGCTCGCGGGCGTAAAGATCAATCTCGAATTTATCTCTGCCAACCCAACTGGTCCGTTGCACCTAGGACACACTCGTTGGGCAGCAGTTGGTGACGCACTTGGTCGCGTACTAAGCGCGGCTGGCGCAGAAGTAGTTCGTGAATTTTATATAAATGACCGCGGTAACCAGATGGATCTCTTTGGTCAATCCGTGCAAGCTGCAGCCCTTGGACAACCAATTCCCGAGGATGGTTATCAAGGCGAATACATTGCAGATTTAGCTAAAGAAGTTCTTGCGGAAAACCCAGAGATCACCAAGCTGGAGGCCGAAGCACGTCTGATCGCATTCCGTGAAGCGGCATACAAAGTTCAATTAAAAGATCAGCAACGTGTATTAGATACTTTTAATACCCACTTCGATGTTTGGTTTTCAGAGCGCACCTTGCACGACGGCGGCAGCGTCGAACACGGCTTAGATAAATTACGCGCACAAGGCCATGTCTTCGAGCTAGATGGCGCAACCTGGTTGCGTACAACTGACTTTGGCGACGATAAAGATCGCGTTCTAGTAAAAGCCAATGGCGATCTAACTTACTTTTCATCTGATACCGCTTATTACATTAATAAGCGCGAACGCGGATTCGATATCTGCATCTACATGCTCGGTGCAGATCACCACGGGTACATCCATCGTTTAAAGGCAACGGCAGCATGTGCTGGCGATAATCCTGAATACAACATCCATGTCTTGATCGGTCAATTGGTAAAGATCATGGAAGGCGGCGAAGAAGTAAAACTCTCTAAGCGCGCCGGCACAATTATTACTCTCGAAGAACTTGTTGAAAAAGTTGGCGTTGATGCCGCTCGTTACACTTTGATTCGCTATCCAGTTGATACGCCAATGGTTATGGATATCGATATCTTGAAGCGAAATACAAACGAGAACCCGGTTTATTACGTGCAGTACGCACATGCTCGCATCGCCGCAGTTCTTCGTAATGCGGCTGAGCTAAAAATCGCCGGCGGTCTTGATAACTTCGATCCGAATCAACTTTCGCATGATCGCGAGAATGAACTGCTTGGTTCACTTGCCGAGTTCCCACGTATCGTGGCTAGCGCCGCCGAATTACGTGAGCCACATCGCATCGCTCGCTACCTAGAAGAACTTGCCGGCGTTTATCACGGCTTCTACGCCGATTGCCGCGTCTTGCCGATGGGGGATGAGCCTGCAACCTCTCTTCACGGTGCGCGACTTAATTTATGTGCAGCAACTCTGCAAGTACTGAAGAATGGTCTCCTCTTACTTGGCGTGAGCGCGCCGGAGCGGATGTAGCTATGTGGTCGAAGAATATTTCTTTCACAAACGGTGAACTTCATCTCTCAGGTATCTCTGCCACAAAGTTGGCGCAAGACTTCGGTACTCCAACATTTTTTATCGATGAAGATGATTTCCGCACACGTGCAACCGGCTGGAATAACGCGCTTCGTGATGAATTCGGTTCGCACGCGGGCACGGTTTATTACGCAGCAAAAGCCTTCATCTCAACTGCTGTAGCAACTTGGGTAAAAGAATGTGGCATCGGGATTGATGTCTGCACAGGTGGCGAATTAGCGGTTGCCCTCGCTGGCGGAATTGATCCGGCAAAGATTGAAGTTCACGGAAACAACAAATCTGTCTCTGAAATCGATCGCGCTGTAAGCGTTGGCGTAAAAACAATCGTTATGGATTCCATCCACGAAATTGAACGCGTTGCCACGATCGCGCGTAAATATAAGAAAGTCCAAGGCGTAATGCTTCGCCTAACTCCAGGAATTCAGGCGCATACCCACGAATCCATTTCGACCGCGCATGAAGATGTGAAGTTTGGTTTCTCAATTGCTAGTGGCGCTGCTTGGGCGGCAGTCGAAAAAGTCTTAAGCCACCCAGAACTAGAACTGCGCGGCTTCCATTCACATATCGGTTCACAAATCTTCGGAACCGATTCCTTCCAACTTGCTGCCGATCGTTTGATTGGACTTCTTGCTAAGTACCGTGATGTTTACGGAAAAGAACTTCCCGAACTCGATCTTGGTGGCGGATACGGAATCGCATATTTGCCAGGCGATGAAACTCTCGAGCCGGGTGAGGTAATGCCAGCACTTCGCAGCGCAGTTACTGCCTCATGTGAAAAACATAAGTTAAGTAT
>WLLM01000124.1 GCA_009700715.1 Actinomycetota bacterium | reverse complement strand
GATGTTTCGCGCGAACCATTCATTGAATCTGAATTGCGCTCAGTTGCATCGCTTTTGAAACGTCCAACGCTGCTGCGCGATCTAAAGGTTATCGCACCATGGAAATCTCTCCGTGGTTTAAAGATTAACGACATTCACCTGAGAAATATCTTGGATCGATACGCCACATATAGCGGATCAGATCCGCGCGTTGCTCCTGCTGTGCTGGCATCTATCGCCTTTGTCGAAGAAGCCTTTGGCGCCTGGCACATTAAAGGTGGAGTTGGAAAACTCGCCGATGCGGTTTACCAACGTTGTCTTGATCGCGGAGTTAAATTTGAATTCAACTCCCCCGTTTCTGCAATTAACCACAACGGTAAGCGCGTTTCCGGGCTTTCTTTAGCCGATGGTCGCACTCTTGACTATGAAGTTGTGGTCGCAAACGCTGATGCTTCGCTGGTTTATAACAAGCTAATTACGGCCAAGGTTGCAAAGTTAAAGCGCACTCGCAAGAACCTGGCTACAGCCGACCCATCTCTTGCTGGGTTCTCGCTACTGCTCGGCCTGCGCCCGGCAGATCAACCAACTGGCCTATCGCATCACAATATTTTATTTCCAAATGATTATGACCAAGAGTTTGAAGATATCTTTAACCGCAAGCTCCCGGTTGCAGATCCAACCATTTATATCTGCGCGCCAAACGATGAAACGATGGTTAAGCATCCTGGCCACGAGGCTTGGTTCGTTCTCGTAAACGCACCGCGCCATGACGCCAGCGAAGTTGATGGTTTTAACTGGAGTGATAAAGATGCCAACCATCGCTATGCCATGAAAATAATCGATGCCATTGAAGCCCGCGGAATATCAGTGCGCGATCGCTTAGAAGTTCTAGAGATACGCACTCCTGCAGATTTAGAGCGAACCGTTTTGGCACCTGGTGGATCTATCTACGGAACATCAAGTAACGGGGCGCATTCAGCTTTCTTGCGCGCCAAGAATCGCTCGCCGTTGAAAGGTTTGTATTGCGTTGGTGGATCTGCACACCCTGGTGGAGGTTTACCGTTGGTTGGGCTAAGCGCTGAAATTGTTGCGCAAGCAGTTGTAGGCCCAACGACCCACTAAGTAAAAGCTAAATATTTGTAGCGCCCCAAGCGCTGACATAACCAACGACACTAAATTTAGATCAATTGCGAAAGCAACGAGTGCGACAAAGATAAAACTGGCGCGCACTGGACGTTCTGCAGGTGTAACTACTCCAACATCTTTGATTCCTAAACCACCTAAACGGGCACGCGCATATTCTTGAGTAGATGCAATTACATAGGTAATCAGTACCAACCAGGCAGGTGCGCCGATGCGATAGGCGACATAGAACCAGAGCGCCTCGCTGATGCGATCGGCAACTGAATCAAGGATTGCACCGAAATGGGTAGCGCGATTTTGGTAGATCGCAACGCTGCCATCGATCCCATCTGCATATAGTGAAAGAACTAGAAGCGGAATCGTCCAGACAGCAAGCGGATTAGCGGCCATGGCTATTGCAAAAACAATTCCTAGCAAAGTTAATAGGTTTGGTGTAATTCGAAGTGCAGTCATGAATTTGGCTGATCCGTAAGAAATTTTTAGCCAGGCTTTAACTATGCCCTTTATTTCGGCGCTGCCATGGAGCGCGCTCCACTTAGCAAAAAACTCGGTTTGGTTCATCCACGTTTCTTATCTTTAATTTGCTCAAATATTTCACGCGTTGCCGATGAAGTATTCATTGTGTAGAAGTGCAGACCTGGAACGCCAGCAGTCAATAAATCTTCACAAAGCTGCGTCGCAAGTTCCACGCCTAACTTTTTTACATCTTCTGGAGATTCTTTTAAAGCAGCAAAACGATCGGCAATTGATGTAGGAATCGGAACTCCACTTAATTCGGCCATGCGATTTAGCTGGTTAACATTTGAAACTGGCAAGATGCCCGCAATGATGGGAAGTTTTGAACCCCGTGCTGCCAAACGATCGACTAGCGCTTTCCATTTATCTGCCTCGAAGAAGAATTGTGTGGTTGCAAAAGATGCGCCTGCTTCTTCTTTGCGCAAGAGAACTTCAATATCTTCTGCAAAATCTAAACCTGAAGCTGGGTGGCCATCAGGAAAAGCGGCAACGCCAATTGTGAATCCACCGACTTCTGCAGCAAGTGTTACTAATTCATCGGCATGATTTAATCCGCCCGGTGTCGGCGTCCATGGTGCACGCGGTCCCCCAGTTGGATCTCCACGTAGCGCAAGAATGTTGTGAATACCTGCTTGCTTATAGCGCCCGAGTATTTCGATGAGCTCATCGCGCGTTGAACCAACGCAAGTTAAATGAGCCACGGTTGGAATGTGAGTGCGTTGTGTGATTTCTGAAGTAATTCGAATTGTGCGATCGCGGGTAGTGCCACCTGCGCCGTAGGTAACGGAGATGAAATCTGGTGCAATCGGCTCGAGGGCGCCCATAGCGCTCCAGAGGCGTTCTTCACCTTCTGGATCTTTCGGAGGAAAGAACTCGAAGGAGTAAGTAACGCCTTCACCGATCTTCTTCATGCGCATCTCCACGCGGTCAGGGTACCGTTGCGCCGTGGTTAACGATGCACGTGGCACGCTTTTAGCGGTTCGCGAAACGGTACAGAGCGAGCTAACTTCTTATCTGACCTTGCAACGTGAATACCTAAGTGGCATCGGCTCGGAATTAATACCCGTTTGCGATGCCCTCGAATCATTCTTACTTGAAGGTGGAAAGCGTCTGCGCCCCCTCTTTGCATATGCCGGCTTTGCGGCAACTGGCAAAGTTGCAACCGCTGCTGATATTCGTGCATTTACCAGCCTGGAATTATTGCAAGCTTGCGCGCTAATTCACGATGACTTAATGGATCGTTCAGATACTCGTCGCGGCAAGCCAGCAATTCATCGCCACTTTGAAAACTTGCACCAACAAGAAGCGATGAATGGTTTGGCCGATCAATTTGGCGAAGCAGCGGCTGTTCTACTCGGTGATTTAGCTTTGGTGTGGTCTGATCATTTACTTCATACATCAGGTGTTGCAAACGATGCGCTCTTATCGGCGCTAAAGGTGCATGATGAAATGCGAATTGAACTTATGGCTGGCCAATATCTAGATGTACGCGAAGCCGGCGAACGCTCTCCTAGCGTTGATCGCTCACTTCGTATTGCTCGTTACAAATCAGGTAAGTACACAATCGAACGTCCATTGCATTTAGGTGCATCTCTTGCAATCTCCGATGCTGCAGAACGCAAAAACCTGGTCAACATTTTGAGCGCATACGGATTGCCGCTCGGAGAAGCATTTCAATTGCGCGATGACATGCTCGGAATCTTTGGCGATCCATCGGTAACCGGTAAGCCGGCCGGTGATGATCTTCG
>WLLM01000123.1 GCA_009700715.1 Actinomycetota bacterium | reverse complement strand
TGATATCGGGGATGCCAGATGAATCATCATCAGTTGTAGAACGTTGTGCGGTGTATTCAATATCTTTATGCAAGCCAGCGTCTTCGAGCATTAACTCGAGTTGAGCTTCGCCAAATTTTCCACGCTTCTGTGAATGGGAAAGCGCGCCGGCAATTGCTTTAGTTTGCGCAACGAGTGATTCGTTGTGGTTAGACATTGCTTTAACTTGGGTGCGGATATCGGATTCAGCTTCGATGCGACGACGATCGGCATCAGATGCTTCCTTTTGTAATTTCTCCATCGCAGATTTCATCGCTTCAATTTCAGTTGCGAGTTTTGAACCCGCCATCGCGTTATCGCGTTCGGATTTATATAAATCGCGTTCGGCGCGAACAGATGCAAACTCTGCGGCAGAGACTCCATCATTTGATGTACGACGGCTGGCGATGAAATTTCCGAGGGCGAGGCCAATTAAGAGCCCGATAACGAGTGTAAGAATGGCCACTACTGCGCTTGACATGGGCCTATCGTGGCAGGAAGCACTGACAATGGCGCGTAGGCTCTACTCCTTATGAGCCTGTCAATTGGAATCGTCGGACTGCCGAATGTTGGAAAGTCCACCCTTTTTAATGCGCTCACCAAAAATAACGTCCTCGCCGCCAACTATCCCTTCGCCACTATCGAGCCAAACGTCGGCGTCGTGGGCGTACCGGATGAGCGCTTGGCCAAACTCGCTGAAATCTTTGGATCAGAAAAGCTTCTGCCAGCGGCCCTATCTTTCGTGGACATTGCAGGCATCGTTAAGGGCGCATCTGAAGGCGCCGGCCTTGGAAATAAATTCTTAGCCAATATCCGCGAAACCGATGCGATCTGTCAGGTAATCCGCGTCTTTAGTGATGGCGATGTTGTGCACGTTGATGGTCGCATCGATCCAGGTAGCGATATGGAAACGATTAACACTGAACTCGCGCTCGCTGATTTACAAACTATTGAAAAAGCGCTGCCCCGTCTTGAAAAAGAGGCGCGCGTTAATAAAGAGGTCGCACCAGTTGTAGAAGCGGTTAAAAAAGCCGAAGCGCATCTGCAAAGTGGAAAGCCACTTTCATCATCAGGTCTTGATCTCGAACTACTTCGCGATCTCCACCTGTTAACTGCAAAGCCATTCTTATATGTATTTAACGTTGATGCCGCTGAACTTAACGATGGCGATCTTCGCAAGAAGTTGGCAGATCTCGTTGCTCCTGCCGAAGCTATTTTCCTTGACGCCAAAACTGAAGCAGAACTTGCTGAACTCAGCGATGAAGATGCCCTTGAACTTTTGCAATCAATCGGAATGAAAGAACCAGGACTTGCAACACTTGCTCGCGTTGGATTTAGCGTTCTTGGACTACAAACTTATTTAACTGCCGGACCAAAAGAAGCACGCGCTTGGACTATTCATAAAGGTGATACCGCGCCAATGGCAGCTGGCGTTATCCATACAGATTTCCAAAAAGGATTTATCAAAGCCGAAATCGTTAGCTTTGAAGATCTAATTGCCACAGGATCCATGACTGAAGCGAAAGCAAAAGGCAAGGTCCGTATGGAAGGTAAAGATTATGTAATGGCCGACGGTGATGTTGTGGAGTTTAGATTTAACGTCTAAGCGCCGGTGTAATGCTTGGCAATTTCACCGAGTGATTTATCAATAATCTCTAAACCAAGTTTCGCATCTGCCTCACTGATATTGCATGGTGGGCACAAGTGAATGCGGTTGAAGTTATTAAATGGCATTAGCCCGTTCTTCTTACAGGCTGCAACTAATTCATTCATCGCCGGACTTGATGCGCCATAAGGTGCCAGTGGTGCACGCGTTGCGCGATCTGTAACGAGATCAACGCCCCAGAAGACGCCCATTCCGCGAATATCGCCGATTAACTTATGTTTCTTTGCCATTTCATGAAGACCTGGACCGAGAATCTTTTCTCCGATAGTCGCTGCGTTCTCGACCATCTTCTCTTCCTTCATTACCTGAATCGTTGCAACCGCTGTTGCAGTAGCTAGTGGATGGCCCATATAAGTAAGTCCACCTGGAAAAACAGTTTCATCGAATGTCTTTGCAACATCACCGCTAATAATTACTCCACCGAGTGGGATGTAGCCAGAGGTAACGCCCTTAGCAAAGGTAATTAGATCCGGAGTAGCTGCCGTGTGCTGGTAACCAAACCACTTACCGGTGCGGCCAAAACCAGCCATAACTTCATCGGCGATCCAAAGAATCTTGTACTTATCGCAAAGTGCGCGAACGCCTTCGAGATATCCCTTTGGTGGAACCAATACGCCAGCAGTTCCGGGAATTGATTCGATCAAGATTGCCGCAATTGTGTTTGGGCCTTCAAAGATAATGGTCTGCTCTAGATGTTCTAGAGCGCGGGCACATTCTTGCGCTTCATCTGTTGCCCAAAAAGAAGTGCGGTAAAGGTAAGGGCCCCAGAAGTGAACATGTCCGTAGGCAAATTCATTTGGGAAGCGACGTGGGTCGCCAGTTGCATTAATCGCAGCTCCAGTATTGCCGTGATAAGAACGGTAGGTAGAAAGAACTTTATGTTTGCGTGTGTGCAAACGCGCCATGCGGATTGCATTTTCAATCGCATCAGCACCGGCCGTTGTGAAAAATACCTTAGCGAATTTATCGCCAACTAATTCCACGATGTCGCGCGCTGCTTGGTTACGTACTTCGCTGGCATGTTGTGGCGCCATAGTTGTAATTACTGCGGCTTGCTCTTGAATCGCTTTTACAACTTTAGGATGTTGGTGGCCGATATTTGTAAAGACCAGTTGTGAAGAGAAATCTAGATATGTGTTTCCTTCGTAATCCCAGAAACGAGATCCAGCGCTGCCTGAAATTGGAAGTGGCTTAATTGCACCTTGTGCAGACCATGAGTGGAAAACAAATTCATGATCATCAGCTGAAATCGCTGCGCTCTTTGCTGGATCGTTAACTGCTTGTGACATCTGCCAACCTCTTTATATTTTTGGATTAAATTTTGAACCGATAGGGATTTAGTATGTAGTAAATCACTCAATTTATGAAGATTTCTCATCACTTCTACGCGGGCAATTAGTCCATATGAAGAGCCTTTAGTAGGATCGCGTCTTGTCTGATTGAGATTTCCTTATGCCTAACGAAAGTTGCTATTTTGTCTAAGAAGCAAGCACACCTAGCCGGATTACCTGAAAAGAAGCGCGAAGACCTGCGCAACGTTGCCATCATTGCGCACGTTGACCATGGAAAGACGACGCTAGTTGATGCCATGCTCTGGCAATCTGGTGCATTCGCTGCCCACAAAGTTCAGGGCGAAGGCCAAGACCGCATGATGGATTCCATGGATCTGGAACGCGAAAAGGGAATTACGATCCTTGCTAAGAACAC
>WLLM01000122.1 GCA_009700715.1 Actinomycetota bacterium | reverse complement strand
TGGGAGTACAACGTGGAGGACCCACATACTCCACGCTTAACGGATCCAACACCAGCAGAGGATAAGTAAATGAGTCGCAGCGCAGTAATAAGTGCTAAACGCGTCGTCATTAAAATTGGATCATCCTCGTTAACCGGCACCGCAGGTTCTGCTTTAGATAGCGCTTCAGTCTCTAAAATTGTTGATTTAGTCGCGCAACTACGTACACGTGGTTCTGAAGTTGTACTGGTTTCCTCTGGTGCAATTGCAGCAGGCCTTGCGCCACTTGGCCTCACATCGCGTCCAAAGGATCTTGCAACACAGCAAGCTGCAGCATCAGTTGGTCAAGGTTTGCTTATCGCCAAGTACAACGAGAATTTTTCACGCCACAAATTAGTTTCATCCCAGGTACTTTTAACCACTGAAGATGTTGTTCGTCGTTCGCATTACCAAAATGCACAACAGACTCTAAATAAGTTGCTCTCACTTGGCGTTGTCCCAATCATTAACGAGAATGATTCAGTAGGAACCCAAGAGATCCGCTTTGGAGATAACGATCGTTTAGCAGCTCTGGTATCACTTTTGATCGGCGCAGATCTTCTTGTATTGGTCTCAGATGTTGATGCTCTTTACGACGCGCCACCTTCACAGGCAGGCGCCAAGGCAATTGCTTTTGTTGATCGCATTGCTGATATAGAAAATATTGAAGTTGGTGGCGTCGGATCATCTGGCGTTGGCAGCGGAGGAATGGTTACCAAGATTGAAGCAGCGCGTATTTCAACAGGCGCCGGAACTCCAATGCTGCTGACATCTTTAGCAAAAGCCGAGGCCGCACTCGCTGGTGATGAAATTGGAACACTTTTTGCAGCTCATGGAACCCGTTCAACATCACGATTATTGTGGCTGGCACATGCCTCAACGCCACGTGGACGTTTAATTCTCGATGCCGGTGCAGTTACAGCGATCCTCGAACGAGGAGTTTCTCTTTTACCTGCAGGTGTCACTGCTGTAGAAGGCGAATTCATTGCCGGAGATACTGTCGAACTCATGGGTGGCGATAAGAAAGTTATCGCACGTGGTCTTGTGGCTTTTGATTCGCACGAAATCCCACAAATGCTGGGGCGCTCAACTAAAGAGCTAGCCGCAACGTTAGGCGCTGAATACGAGCGCGAATTAGTCCATCGCGATGATTTAGTCCTCCTCGGATAAATAGAAACCGATAAACTTTTACTATGGATGCAGTCGAAATAGTTTCGGAGCTAGCCGTTAAGGCGCGTGCTGCAGCACGCACGCTATCTACTGCAACGGGTGCCGAACGAAAGGCTGCCTTGTATGCAATTGCTGCCGCTATCGAATCTCGCAGCGCTGAGATTTTAAAAGCCAACGCTGAAGATATTGCGCGAGCAAAAGCAGAAAATATGCATCCCCAGATGCAAGATCGTTTACTGCTTACCGAATCACGCGTTGCCGGAATGGCAAATGGTGCGCGCTTAGTTGCCGATCTTCCCGATCCACTAGGACAGGTACTGCGCCAATCAACTCTTCCAAATGGTTTAGATCTCAAGCAGATCTCTGTGCCATTCGGTGTGATTGGCATGGTTTATGAAGCCCGTCCAAATGTCACAGTTGATGCCGCAGTTATCTTGCTGATGTCCGGCAATGCAGCGTTGTTGCGTGGCTCTTCTACAGCAACGGCGAGCAACCAAGTTCTTGTCACAGTTATTCGCGATGCTCTCGCCACAACTAAGATTTCTCCAGAAGTAATTCAACTCGTGCCATCCGATGATCGTGCAACAGTAAAAGCACTGCTTAACGCTCGCGGCAAAGTTGATTTAGTTATCCCGCGCGGTAGCGCAGCGCTGATTCGCATGGTGGTTGATGAATCAACAGTGCCAACAATCGAGACTGGCGCTGGTGTCTGCCATGTTTACGTTGATGAATTCGCAGATATCGAAAAAGCGCTTCCAATTTTAATTAACTCAAAAACCCATCGCCCAAGCGTTTGTAATGCCGCAGAAACCCTCTTGGTTCACCGCGCGATCGCACCAACCTTTTTACCGATGGCTCTCAAGGCGCTCTCTGATGCTGGCGTCATTTTGCATGGCGATGCCACTGCACAAAAGGTTGCCGAAAAATTTGGGATCGCATCAACTCCCGCAACCGATGAAAACTGGTGCACTGAATACGGGATTCTCGAGATGAATGTTGGCGTAGTTGATTCAGTAGATGCTGCGGCAGATCACATCGCAAAATACGGCACCAATCACACCGAAGCGATCGTTACCGAAAAGAAAGAGAACGCCGACCGATTTATCGCACTCGCTGATTGCGCGGCGGTAATGGTCAATACATCCACTCGTTTCACCGATGGTGAGCAAATGGGATTTGGTGCTGAAATCGGTATCTCAAATCAGAAATTGCACGCGCGCGGCCCAATGGGCTTAGAAGCGATGACGACCACCACATGGATCGTCACCGGCGATGGGCAAATTCGCTCGTAACCCGCTTTCTCATTAAACTTTACTTACTATGAGCAGCCTTTCCCGTGATGATGTCGCAAAGCTGGCAAATCTAGCCCGCATCGAGATGACTGAAGATGAACTCGTAAATCTGGCATCACAATTTGGCAGCATCCTCGACGCCGTTGCGCGAGTGCAAGAGTTAAATCTGGATGGCGTAAAAGCGACTTCCCATCCGCAGCCGATTGAAAATATTTTCCGCGAAGATCAGGTTCTTCCAAGCCTTACGCCGGAGCAAGCGCTATCAGGTGCGCCAGCTCAAGAAGATCAGCGCTTTCGCGTTCCTCAAATTCTTGGTGAAGCAGAATGATTAAAAAAACCGCTGCGCAAATGTCGGCAGCCCTTACATCGGGGGAGACGACTTCAGTTGCACTTACCCAGAGCCATTTAGATCGCATCAACGATGTTGATTCAAAGGTGAAAGCATTTCTCCATGTAGATGGAGAAAACGCACTTGCTCAAGCCGCCAAAGTTGATGCTGAGCGCGCAGCTGGAAAGAAGCTACATCCGCTGGCTGGCGTTCCTCTCGCTCTTAAAGATGTTTTAGCACAAGAAGGAGTTCCAACAACTGCCGGTTCAAAGATTCTGCAAGGTTGGAAGCCACCATATGACTCAACAGTTGTTTCCAAGTTAAAGCAGGCTGGTGTTGTAATTCTTGGTAAAACCAATATGGATGAATTCGCGATGGGTTCATCAACTGAAAACTCTGGCTATGGTCCAACTTTTAACCCGTGGGATTTAACTCGCACACCTGGTGGTTCTAGTGGTGGCTCAGCTGCGGCAGTTAGCGCATTTGAAGCACCAATCGCCGTTGGTTCAGATACCGGTGGATCTATCCGCCAACCTGCGGCGTTAACCGGAATCGTTGGCGTTCGTCCGACTTACGGCGCAGTCTCTC
>WLLM01000121.1 GCA_009700715.1 Actinomycetota bacterium | reverse complement strand
TTCATCGGCACTTGCCGCAGCACCGTTCCACTTAGCAAAGGCCCACTCTTTGGTGTTAAACATTCCGTTAAATAACACTCGCTGGGTTGTTAGCAGCACATCGCCGACTTCAGCGTATTTCTGAATTGGATCGCCTGATACAAATGTTCCGCGCGTTGCACCAACGCGATAACGAATACCTGCAACTACCGGAATGCTAAATCCCTGACTTGAACCTTGATAACTTCCGGCGCCGCGACCTGCTTCATGGAATTGACCTTGCGCGGTCCAGAGAACTATTTCACCCGTCTTTTGAATTGTTTGATTACTTACAACATCTTCACCCTTTGCAGCGAGTACAAATGCTTCGCGCGCTTTTTGAAAAATCTCAACATCAGCGTGCCAATCAGAAATTGCAAGATCGTATTGAGCCATCGCGCCTTTATATGTGCGCTTAGCTTTCCAATTAGCGATAAATCCCATGGCCTAATTCTGCCCAACTAGCGCCGGTTTGTCCGAACTTTCATCAACTAACTTCCATTTAATTGCTAGACGGATAGCAAAACCTTTAAACCACCGCGGAGCCCAGATCTTACGTGGCTTTGAAAAGTAGAGGATCAGGAGAGCAGGAAAGAGAATCATTAAGAAATCTGAAAATGGCGATGTCAGCCCTTCCCAGAATGGATATGAAGTCGGCGGGTTATCAGCCAACTTTGGGGGAGTCTTATCAAAGACCACACTCCAGTCCATGAGCGCGTGCACCAAGACCGCAATCCAAATACTGCGCGTTGCAATCATGATCGCGCACATCAAGAAACCAAAACAGAAGGCGCTCATCACATGCCAATAGGCCAACCATGGATCCCAATCGCTGCCCGTGTAGAGATTTAAATGCATCAACCCGAAGAAGAGCGATGAAACAAATATCGCCGCCTTATGACTCCGCCTCTTTAAGACACCATATATAAAGCCACGAGCAACGATTTCTTCGCCGAAACCAATAGAGAGCAAGAAGATAATCCCGGGCACCGCGACTTTCCAGGGCTTAATCACATTATCTTCATTAGATATAACAGAAATCAAGATCGCAGCAGAGAGCGCAATGGCAAAGATTGAACCAGGTGAAATACGAGGCAATCCAAAGTATTCAAGCGATGGCAAATTAAATCGCTTAATGAAAAAGAGAAAGACCAAACCCATCACAACAAAAGCCGCGATATTGCTGGCACTTCCTGATGGATCCATAAATGGAACTCGCACATATCGCAGCAACAAAATTGCAAAGAACGAGAACCCCGCTAAGGAGAACCCGATCTGTAATCGCTTCATACCCTCAAAGCTAGCGAGCCCCACTGACAAACGTGGTTCATATTTATCCACAGCAAAGTAAAAAACCTAAGTCAGCTAACTTCTACTGACTTAGGTTCCGTCCTGCGTACCGCTGTAGCTCAATGGATAGAGCACCTATCTAACTAATGGGAGTGTAGGGGTTCAAGTCCCCTCAGCGGTACGCACACCTAATGGCCACGCCGTAGTTAAGCGTGGCCATTAGTATTTTCTTACGCACAGTAACTATTTACTTAACAACCAAAGACCTAATACTTTTGGCTATGAAACTTCGCGCAGCCGCCTTGGCCTTAGCCCTTTGCGCGACCACTTTCATCCAACCCGCAAACGCTTCATATAACGGCGTCATCGACTATTCCAATACCCGCATCGTTCCTATGTTTCGAGATTTAAATCAGCCATCACCTGGATGGTCTGGTTATTTATACGCGCCGCGAATTATCTTTACTGCAGGGCACGGAGAATTAAACTTTGATAGCAACGGTAACAAAATTGATTACTCAAACCTTCCTGCTTACGCAGGGCTTCCAAATTCCAAGGTAAGTAACGATTCCAAGAAATTTGCCGTCGTAAAGAAATGGGTCTCCACTTCCATGCGCTATGACAACGCAACTCTGGGAGATTTTGCAATTTATGTAGTAGGTGAAGATATTGCAGATGTCCCACGAGCCAAATTGGCAACGCGTGAGATCGCTAAAGAGTTAGAAGCCGCAAGAGCAATTGTTGAAATCACGGGCTATGGTGATTACCAAGATCGCTGTAAAGAAGGCGATCAACTTCCTTGTCCGGAGATGAACAATTCCAGATCGCTTGAACCGCGTAAATTAAAAGTTCAATTGCGCCCCTATGAAGATTTCATTTCACTTGTTGGCTACGAACGACCACAATTGAAAACCAGTCAATTGACTTGGGGTGGCGGAAAAATAAGCCCGTGCGGTGGCGATTCAGGTGGTTCTGTAACAACAACTTATAAGGGGGAAGAGATTTACCTCTCTGTCACGCCAAATGGCATGAACGGGTATGCGTGCGGTGCGACAGGTTATTTCGACGGAAAAGGCGGAATTGGTTACGCATCTCCAATTTATGACCATCTCGATATTTTGAAAGAAGCTGAAGATTTCGTTGCAGCAGCGCTTGCACAAGAGGCGATTGAAAAAGCGAAGGCAAAGCCTTCTCCAACACCAACACCAACACCAATCGCAGCGCCTAAGAAATCAACGATCACCTGCGTTAAAGGCAAGACCGCAAAGAAGGTAACTGCCGTTTCACCCAAGTGCCCAAATGGATTTAAGAAGAAGTAGAGTCAACTTATGACAATCTCACTTCAGCGCGCACTCGAACATATGGCTTGGGCCAATCAAGAGATCTACAAGTTAATTGCCGAGCTACCCGATGAAGCCCTCGATGCATACGCAACAGACCCAGAATTTCCGGTCCGCGAGATCCTGCGCCACATCGCTTCTTCATCCGGCGGTTACGCATCGCGCCTTGAAGGCAAAGAGGCCGAAGTTCTAGAACAACCAAAGAACATGGCCGAACTCCGCGAGATCGCAAAAGTATTAGCCACCAACGATGCCCGCTTATTAAAACTCGTTGACCTCGAAGATAAATCAATTGAAGTTATCCGCGATGGCCAAACCGTCAATTGGATGCGCTCCACCATCATCACTCAAGCGGTACACCACTCAATCGAACACCGCGCTCATGCTGTTTCAGCCCTCGAAGCCCGCGGTTACAAAAAGGTAGATCTAGATGACTTTGATGTCTGGGGCTACGAACTGAGCCAGCGCAGTTAATTTTCAAAGAGCAGTTTCTGCGCTTAAGAGTAGGCTCGAAGTATGACTCAGCGACAAGAATTTAAAGTTCTCCAAACCTACGAAGGCTTCGAACTTCGCGAATACCTGCCCTGTGTAATCGCTGAAGTCAAAGTCAACGCCACTTATTCGCAAGCCGGCAGCAGCGCATTCTCTTCGCTATTTAATTACATCTCCAAAGGCAACAAATCTTCACAGAAGATCGCCATGACCGCACCCGTCATCGCAGCGCAGAAAGCCGATGCCTCAAACGCCAACGAATGGTTTGTCTCATTCGTTATGCCA